>NZ_JAOYTG010000016.1:0-99805 GCF_025847175.2 Paeniglutamicibacter sp. ZC-3
CATGGACCTCATCGACCACCACATCAAAAACCACAGAAAGTAGCCAGAGAACCGGAACCAAAAACGCCAGGATCCCCGACAATCCGGGGATCCTGGCGTTCTGTCTGTCGTAACTTCAGGCTATATGGCGTGGGTACACTTGACTACCGGTCCTGCCTCCCCCAAGTGCGGGACCGTTTCGGAAGGATCTGGTTACCCCCAAGTTCCAGTTCCTTCCAAGGGAGATACGCCGCAGACCCCAAGCTGCAGGCACTCCGGGCAGGGTTTCGCTGACAAGTCGGTGAAGCCCTGCCCTTCCTTTTTGGGCCAGGGCCTTGGTGTGCTGCCGGAATCACCGGCCGACCGGCGGGTTCCCGGCCATCTCGTCATCGGGATGGGTGCCCAGTCCATGCTCGGTGGCCGGCGGGGAATCGCGTCGCGGTTCCGCATGCCGTGCGTGCAGGAAGACAAGGATGAAGGTGCCCACTGCGGCACCCACGGTGTTGGCCACAATGTCCAGGAGCGAGGCGAAGCGGTTGGGCAGCAGCAGTGCCTGGCCGAGCTCGATGAGGCAGGACGCGGCGAAGCCCGCGGCCAGCGGGTGCCACCATTTCCTGGTCCATGCCGCAGCGATATAACCGAATGGAATGAAAAGCAGGATGTTCGCGCCGAATTCGAACTTGTTGTATCCGAAGAACGAGGGCATACCATGGGCGTGCAGCCACCCGATGATACTGCTCAGGCTTCCGCTGACAGGACGATCCACCGGCGTCGGCCAAAAGGCGATCATTGCCAAAGCCAGCAGATATGCGGCGGCGAGGAACACAGTGAAATGGAAATGTGGCTTGGTCATGTGGCTCAGTCGGATGGGGTGGTTGCGGGCGTGAGGACGTCCGTACGGATTGCGGGAAGGCATCCCGGCAATTCTACGGCAGGGCCGTGCGCCGGGGATTTTGCGGGGGATTGGCCGGACGCATGGACCGGGAAAGTCACCCACTAAGATGACGGGCATGGAGCCAGTCGCGAAACCGAATACGCCCGTCGTCGCGGTTCGCGATGCGGTCCAGGATGATGCCGCTGCCATCGCCCGGGCCCTGGTTGCGGCCTGGCGCGCAGCCTACGCGGGCATCATCGATGCCGCATTCCTGGAGAGCATGGACGTGGACCTCATCGCCCGGAGTTGGGCGCGGACCTTGGCCCGGGGAACAGTTTCCCGCCCGATAGTCGCTGTGGTTGGCGGGGACGTGGTGGGGTTTTGCCAGTTCGGGGTGCCGCGGGACGAAGCTGCAGCGAGCACCGGAGAACTCTATGCGCTGAACCTGCTTCCGGAGTGCTGGGGCAGGGGTTTGGGTACCGTGCTCCTGCATGAGGCGGCCGGCCGGCTGCGCGTGCGAGGATACTCCGAGGCCTATCTGTGGGTCGCCGAGGGAAACCAGCGGGCCATGGACCTGTACCTGCGCCACGGGTGGCGGGACACGGGGATCACCAAGGAAGACCCGCGATTCACCCCGCCCCTGATGGAGCGCCGCTTCCGCATCGGCTTCGATTGAGTCCTCCTCCGTCACGGATTCCGGGGGACGAGCCTAGTCGAAGAGTGTCTTTGGTCGTCCGAGGCGTTTTCCGTCGACCAGGAAATCGGTGCGCTCGTTGTAGAAGCAGACCAGCCCGGCCAGTGCGGCGGACTCGGGCAACGGCTTCGCGTAGCTCCATGCCACGTTCTTTCCCCCGCTTGCAGGTGCCCAGTAGTTGGCGGTTCCCTTGTACGGGCACATGCTCATGGTCTTGGTGGCCACCAGCGCGTCCCACCTCACCTCCTCGGGCTTCACGTAGTAGCGCGGTGGAAGGGATCCCTCAAAGAGCATGACCGGGTGGGCGGATTCGGCCAGCACCATGCCATCGAGTTCCACCCGCACATGCCTGCTGGAGGGAACGATGTCGACCCGGTGGAACGGGTCACGCGGGTGGGCATGTATGTCCTGGTCTTCCTCAAGCCAGTCGAAGGCCCAGAAGTCCAGGAGCACGGCGCCGTCCAAGTCGGGATCCGCAAGGCGGAAGGCTGCGGCATCCGCTGCATGCCCGGACACCCGGACATCCAGTGCGGTGCCCTCCGCGGTGTGCAGGGCAAAGGCGTCATCGGGGGTTAGTACCTTCGCTTCCTCCGGAACGCGGGAGACCTCGGCAGCGGATTCGGTGAGCTCGGCCAGGACGTCGGATTCGGGTACGGCGTAGATCGGCACAATGCGCCGGGGTTCCCAGACGAGCAGTGCGTGCGTGGTGTCCGCGACGGGTTGGCCGCCGAGGGCCGCGCGGATCCTCTTGGCTGACGGTTCGTACCGCAAGGCGGAGAATGACTGTTTGAACAGGTGTGAAATTCGAGTGGCCACGGCGCCAGTATGCGCCCGGCCCGGGGCGCGGTCAATGAGCGGGATGCGTGCGCAAGCCGAGGCCATGGCAGAGGGATGTTCGGGTGACATCGCCTCCGCCAGGTCCGCCACGGACGGGGAACAGGCGGACCTGGGGGAATTGCGGCTCAGTGCCTGGCTCCGAGGACCAGCCCGTCGATGTCCTCGAGCGAAACGGGTCCATAGTCCCGTGAGTCGATCGATCGCTCTCGGTTGTCGCCCATGACGAAAACGGTCCCGTCGGGAACGTCGGTGCGTGGGTAGTAGGTCCCGTCGATGGTGGCCAGGTCCACGAACGGCTCGTCCACCGGGGACGAATCGACATACAGCACCGCGTCCTGGACCTCGATCTGTTGCCCCCCGACGGCAACGACCCGCTTGATCAGGGGAGTTCCGTCCACCGGGGAGGCGAAGACCACCAGATCACCCGGATGCACGCCCGAGAGCTCCGGCCCCGGCTTGAAGACAAACACCAGGCTGCCGGCCTTCACCGTGGGTTCCATGCTGTCCGACCGGACCGCCACCGGCTCCAGGATCCAGAGCCGGCAGGCCAGGGCCACCAACACAAACACTGCGGCGGCGATGGCGGTGAACCTGACCCGGCGCCGCCGGCGGGCGGCGGGCGCGCCGGGGCGGTCCGTGATGGCCACGCTCAGTCATCTCCGGTTTCGGTGTCGAACTGGCACGGTGCGGCAAGGATCGGGTCATTGACATCCTCATCCATTTCGCCCAGGCCCACCCGGAACTGGAACATCATGGAATGGTCCTCGTGCGGGAGGTTGTGGCAATGCACCATGTATCGGCCCATGTGCGGTCCGAATTTCATGATGACCTTGACCTTCTCGTTTTCTCCGATGTACACCACGTCCTTCGGGCCCCGTTCCCAGGCCGCGGGCGGCTTGCCGTTGCGGCTAAGGATCTGGAAATCGATGAGGTGGATGTGGACCGGATGGAACCAGCCGCCGGACTTGTTCTCGATTTCCCAGATCTCCACGGAGCCCAGTTTGGGATCCGCGCTGGCGAGCTTGAAGTTGCTGGCGATGACGTCCTCCCAGGTCACTCCGTTGATGGTCCAGGGTTCGACCCCGTCGTCGCGCTGCACCCGGAAGTAGCGCTTTTCCTCCGCATCATCCTTGGTCAGTCCCATCACGTGGCTGTCCGCCAGCGTGGTGGGAATGAAGTTCCACTTCGGATCGAGCTTCATCTCCGTTTCACTCGGGGGTGCGACGACATCAAAGGCCATGATCTTGTTCGTGTTGTCATAGTCCCGGTTGTTCGCATTGGACAGGTTCCGCAATTGGATGCGCTGCCCGGGCTTGTACTTGCTGAAGTCGATCAGCACCTCGTATCGCTCGGCCATCCCGTGGCGCCAGTACTTGACGGCCTGGCTCCGCGGCATCAACCCGCCGTCGGTGGCCACCACGTACATGGGGTCCCCGGTGCTCAGCGTTGGCCGATATGAGCGTGAGATGGATGCGTTGAGCACTCGGAAGCGATACACCCGCGGCTGGACCTTCATCACCGGCCAGGGCCTGCCGTTGACCAGGATCACGTCGCCCCACAGACCGGAATGGTCCCGGTCGTCGTAGGCCAGGGCGCCGTTGGCGGCGAACATGGCGTCGCTGATGATCAACGGCACGTCGAAGGCGCCTTGCGGCAACAGCTCCCGCTCCGTCGCGTCGTGCATGATGTACAGCGCGGCGAGGCCCGAATAGACGTTCTGCGCCGTGAAGTGGACACCGTGGTCGTGGTACCAGAGCGAGCGTGCGGCCTGGGAATTGGGATAGTAGTAATCCTTGTAGAACCCCGGCAGCGTCACGTCGCTGGCGTAGCCGTCATATTGCGGCAATGACGCCGAACCGTGCAGGTGCGTGGAGGTCGCCAACAGGTGGCCGAACGTCGGGTGGTTCTTCGGCATGTGGTTGCGCATGTGCACCACCGCACGGGTGCCCTGGTCCAGCTCGATGGTGGGGCCGGGAAAGATGCCGTTGTAGCCGAGGATATTGGTGGTCTGGCGCGGGAGGATCTGCGCGACAGCCTGGCGCATGCTGATCCGGTAGTGGTTCACCTTGGCGCCGTCGACTCCGGTGGAGACGGATGATGGATGCAGGACCGGAGGCCTGGCGAACGCGGCCGCGTACGGTTTGGGCATGTCACCGGCGCGCAGTTGGCTCGCGGACTTGGCGGAGACGGTGGAAATCGGCACCGTCACCAGACCCGCACCGATGATCCCCAGGCCCCCAAGGCCGCCTAGTTGGATCAATTCCCTTCTGGAAATGGACATTGCAATTACCCCAAGTTTCTTACTGGTGTTTCGTGAAAGTCAGGCGGTCAACCGCCTGAATGGTGTTCCTTCCCCAGCGAAAGGCGGCCACCGTCAGGGCCTTCGAGCACCAAGGCAACAGCCTTGTCCGGCAGTTCGAAGACCATGGTGGCCCGCACGGATTCACCTTCTTGGACAAAGGCTGCATCCGGAGAGGACCACAGCGGGACCGGTTGGCCCGATCCGAGTCCGTCGACGATGAATCTTGCCGGATCCAGCCGGGTACCGGCAGGGTCCAGGGCCGTGAACTGCATTTCGACGCGCACCCGGTGGGTGCCGACCTGTGCATCTTGCTGCAGGGCCGCCACGGGGGAGGGCGGTTGCCATCCGTCCACCTCCAACGGGACAATGCCCGTGATCATGGCGATGCCCCCTGGAATCTCCGCCGGTGCACCCAATTGCACACTTGGAGCGGTCTTGGCCGTGTTGAGCGAGTAGCCAAGTCCGATGGCGAGCAAGCACAACAACCCGAGGGGGATGACCATGAGGTAGCGACGTGTGGCCGTTGCCGGCCTCAGCGTTCGAACCGCAACAGTACCCATGTCCACACATTGTCCAAAGTAACCTTGGGAAAACCTTGAGCACCTAGTCACAAGCTGGATCGGTGGCCACGCCGCACCATTCCCGCGACATGCCCTTGCGCGTCCGGCGGCCAATGGTGCAGCAATCCACCCGGTCTGCGGCATCCACTTGGGCAGGCGCCCCGGCGGCCTGTTCCGCCGGTGCCTGCATTGCGCCGTCGGGCCGGATCGCCCGCCGAAAATGACAATGGCCGGCAACCCTAAACAAATGCGCCGCATGTTGGTAGGTTCGGGTGAACATCACGGATGCAACACTCCGGTCTTGGGGACCGCGAACGGGGGGCTTGGGGCGGCATGGTCTATTGGGGATGCAGTGGCCAATGGGGTGCGGGAACATGAACGGGGCCAGTCACTATGCGCTTCTGGGGGTTCTCTCCTCTGCGCCGCTGGCCGTGATCAAGGCAGCCCACCGCGCCCAAATGCGCGAACACCATCCCGACGCTTCCACGGGCAACGAGGAACTGGCCAAGGCCCTGAACGAGGCGCTGCGGGTATTGCAGGATGAGAAGCTGCGTGCCGCCTACGACGCGACCCTCGGCCTGGGCGTGGGAACCGCCGGCGGGATCCGCGGGGACCGGGCGGAAGCCGACCCTAGGCAGGACGGGCAGCGAGTCCGGGATGCCGGGGCGCAGAACCGGGCGCGTTCCGCCGCGGCCGAGGCGATCCGCCGGGAGCGCGAACGCGACAAGGCCAAGGCCCGCCGCGAAGCCTGCGCCCGGGCCAACGCGCGCTGGTTTGCCCACCAGGATCCCGCGCACCTGGCGGGCCTGGACGTCTTCGCGCTCAGCGAGATCAGGCTCTCCTCCATGCGCTGGCACCAGCGGGACTACCCGCCACTGCGGATCCGCGAGCCCGGGCGGCGGGGGCCGGGATGGGGGCGGATCGGTGCGTGGCTGCTGCTGGCCATCGTGATGCTGCTGGCCTGCGTGCCCGCGGCGATCGTGGCGCGGGGGAACCGGGCACCGGCGGCAACCGTCCTGCTGCTGGTGCTCCTGGTTCCGGTGCCGGCGCTGCTGGGTGCCTGGGCACGGGCCGGCGGTCGCGCAGGACCCTGGCCGAGCGTTCCCTACGTCCTGTTCCTCGCCTACGCCGGCGGACTGCTGGTTCCCGCGCTCGCCGGAGGACCCAATGTCAACCCCGTTCCGCTGGGCTGGTTGTGCGCCTACTTGGTGGGCGTCGAAACCTTCCGGGCGACGACCGCCCCGCCACGGCGCCCCCGGGCCAAGAGGCTGTTGGATCCGGAACAGGTGCGCCAGCGCACGGGCTGGGAGTTCGGCCCGTCCCTGGACACCGCGGAACTACTCACCGGCCAGTTGCTGGCGCACCTGGACCGGCTGCCCGGGAGCCGCACGATCCACCCGCTGGCATTCCCCGGGGACCCGAACCGGCAGGTGGGCCACGGCGTGCTCTGCGGCAACCGCCTGGCCCTACTCGAATCCATCCACTGTCCCGGCGGCCAGTACTTTTGGTGGCAGGGCAGGCTGCTGGCACAACGCCCCGGCCGAGACCCGGCGGACATCGGGAACCGGTTCCCGCTGGCCGTGGCCGGATACCGCAGGCTGTTTCCCGAACTCCAGGTGCGCGGCTGGACGGTGTTCCACGCCAGCGACGGGGCGGCCATGCTCACCAACAACCAGGCCGCCGGCCAGCTCCCGCGGCTGGCCACCGCCCAGATGGCCCTGCGGGAAGTGGGGGACTGGCTGGCCGCAGGGGAGCCGAACGTCGTTGACCGGCAGGCCCTCTCGGCCCTGGTGCTTGGCTTCGGCAGGGGCGAACGCCTGCTCCCGTAGTCGCGCCGGCCCCCGGCCCGCCGGGCACAGCGCCAATTGGGGTACAGCCCACCGGTGACGCGGCGGTGCCCCGGGCCTATCATGGGAAAGACCCCCCCCATGGGTACGCCAGGCCGCGAAGAAGCGGGCGGTGTGCGCCCCCATACGTCGCAAGGAGTCAGCGATGAGCGACACCGAGCAGTCCATCAGCCGCTACACCACGGGGAACCTGCGCGAGCGGCTGCATGCCGCACTGCGGGACTCGGGGCTGGAACCGGAGGTCCTGCAACCGGAAGAGCTCGGCGAAGCCGACCACCTGCACACCGGCGGCAGGGCCGCCACCGCGGCGGTGGCACAGGCGGCGGGCATCGGGCTGGGAACCCGGGTGCTGGATGTGGGCAGCGGCATCGGCGGCCCCGCGCGCTACTTTGCGCACCTGGGTGCGGTGGTCACCGGCGTGGACGTCACCGAGGAATTCGTCGTCCTGGCCAGGGAGCTTGACGCCGCCTGCGCCATGGCCGGCTCCATCACCATGCTGGTTGCCCCGGGACACAAGACGGGCCTGCCCGCCGGCTCCTTCGACGCGGCAACCATGCTGCACGTGGGCATGAATGTGGCCGACAAGCCGGCGGTGTTCGCCGAGGTGCACCGCTTGCTGCGGCCCGGGGGAGTGTTCGCGGTCTACGACCTGATGGGCACCAACACCGTTGGCTACCCCATGCCGTGGGCCGACGCCGCATCGGCGTCCTATGTGGAAACCGAGGAGGGCTACCTCGACCACCTCCGCGCGGCCGGGTTCATCATCACCGAAAACACCGACCGCAGCGCCGCGGTGCTCAAGCACATGGCCGATGCCGACGCAGCCTCCAGGCGCTCCCCTTCGCCCCTGGCCGCCCCCATCCTGCTGGGCGCGGACCCGGCGGACAGGATGGGAAACCTGGTGGCGGCAGTGAAGTCCGGCGCCCTGGTGCCCCGGCTGATGGTTGCCGTGCGCCACGTCTAGGGGTCGAATCCGCAGCGGAGGTGCTGCTTTCCGCGCGGGCCGCGGTGCCGGGGTCCTGTCCGCCCCACGTAGAATGTTTCACTGGCGCTGCCCACTGCGGCGTGCGGGAGAAACCCGCGCCTGCACGCACACGCAACACATAAGGAGCACACCGTGGCCCAACCGAAGAACCTGAAGAAGCTTGTCCGCACCCGCATGGACCGCACCGGTGAAAGCTACACCACCGCCCGCAAGGCGATCCTCGCCGCCAAGCCCACCCGCCCGGCCAGCGCCCAGGACGCCGCCGCCGCGGCTGCTGCAGCAGAGGAAGCGGAGCTGCCCGAGTACCCTGCCCCGGAAAACGTCGTCCAGTACGATGCAGGGCTCTGGCACCGCGTGCTCACCCAGGCCGGGGTCACCCACCCGCTCACCGGCGAGCCGATGAGCGAGGCGCTGCTGGCCGGGCTTGCCGGCGGCATCGGCTTCATGGCCTTCACCTTCGTCTACGAGGAAGTCACCACGGCCACCGTGGTCACCCGCGCGCATCCGGAGCCGTACACCGCCAACCTGCTGGCCCGCTGCGGGGCCGTGCTCAGAGAGCGCACCACCGGCAGCGCGCGCCTGGCCGCCGACTACCTGGACGCCGGGCTGGATGCCGGCCGCGCCGTGGTGGTGCGCGCCTCAGTCGCAGCCCTGCCCTGGATCGACGCCGACGTGGTGGAGGACTCCGACTCCATCGACCTGGTGGTCGTCGGCGAACACGGCGATGACCTGCTCATCGACGACGGCTCCGGCTCGCTGACCCCCATCAGTCCCGAAGACCTGGCCGTGGCCCGCTCCCGCCGCAAGAAGGACAAGCACTGGCAGGCCTGGGTGCCCGAGAGCACCGGCCCGGACGCCGCCACCCTGGCCGCCAATGTGCGCGAGGCCATCGCCCAAACCACCGGGCGCCTGCTGGGCACCAGCGAGCTGGAGGGAATCCCCGCGCACTTCGCCAAGAACTTCGGCGTGGCCGGGATGGACAACTGGGCGCAGAAGCTGCGCGACACCACCACCGCCAAGGGCTGGACGCGGATCTTCGAGGAGCCCGCCCGCCTGGAATCCGGGCTGTCCCAGGTCCTGGGCTTCCTCACCGACACCCGCTTTGGCGGACTCGGCGCGCTGCGCGGCCAGTACGCGGACTTCCTCACCGAGGCCGCCACGCTGCCCGGGCTCGCGCCGCTGGCCGCCCACGCCGCCGACTACGCGCACCTGGCCCAGGACTGGATCGTGTTCACCGACCTCATCGACCCGTCCATCGATCCCGAGGAACGCTCGTCGCACTTCGCGACCCTGGCCGACCAGCTCGAGGTCATCGCCGCGGCAGAGGAACGCGCGGCCACCGCGCTGGCCACCACGCTGGGCACCCTGGGCCACTGAAGCCCACTCCCTGGACGGCGTCGCCCCCCCCATCGGGGCACGTCACGCGGGCGGGGTCCGGGTGAGGCGGGAGCCGGCCCCCGCCGGCGGGCTGATAGGGTGGTGCGGTGACTTACGAGATTGAAATCGGGCGCTCCAAGCGCGCAGCCCAGGCGTACTCCCTTGACGATGTGGCGATTGTTCCCAACCGCCGCACCCGCGACCCGCAGGATGTCTCGGTGACCTGGCAGATCGACGCCTACAAATTCGAGACCCCGATCCTGGGTGCGCCCATGGACTCGGTGATGAGCCCCGCCACCGCCATCGCGCTGGGCAAGCTCGGCGGCCTGGGCGTGCTGAACCTCGAGGGGCTGTGGACCCGCTACGAGGATCCGGCCAAGGTGCTCGAGGAGATCGCCGCCCTTCAGTCCGCCAACGGCGGGCACTTCGACCCGGCCATCACCGCACGGCTGCAGGAGCTGTACGCAGCCCCGATCCAGCCCGAGCTGATCACCGCGCGCCTGGCGGAAATCCGCGACGCCGGGGTGACGGTGGCCGGCTCGCTCACCCCGCAGCGCACCCAGGAGCACTACAAGACCGTCGTGGCCGCGGGCGTTGACGTGTTCGTCATCCGCGGCACCACCGTCTCGGCCGAGCACGTGTCCAAGAACCAGGAACCGCTGAACCTCAAGCAGTTCATCTACGAGCTCGACGTCCCGGTCATCGTCGGAGGAGCCGCCGGTTACACCCCGGCACTGCACCTGATGCGCACCGGCGCCGCCGGCGTGCTGGTGGGCTTTGGCGGCGGCGCCTCGGGCACCACCCGCCGCGCACTGGGCATCCACGCGCCGATGGCCACCGCCATCTCCGACGTCGCCGAGGCCCGCCGCGACTACCTGGACGAGTCCGGCGGACGCTACGTGCACGTGATCGCAGACGGCGGCCTGGGCACCAGCGGCGACATCGTCAAGGCCATCGCCATGGGCGCCGACGCCGTGATGCTCGGCACCGCCCTGGCCCGCGCGCAGGAAGCCCCGGGAGCCGGCTGGCACTGGGGAATGGAAGCCGCGCACGAGGACAGCCCGCGCGGGGACCGGGTCAAGGTCGGCACCGTGGGACCCATGGAGACGGTGCTCTTCGGTCCCTCGAGCCACACCAACGGCACCTCGAACATCGTCGGTGCGCTGCGCCGCTCGATGGCCACCACCGGGTATTCGGACCTCAAGGAATTCCAGCGCGTCGACATGGTGGTTTCCCCCTACGAGGCCGACTAGCGACACCGGCGATCCGCCACAGGCGCCCACCGCGCCAACGACGGCCGGGCACGATCCGCCGCTTCCACCAGGAAAGCGGGCGATCCGCGCCCGGCCGTTTCGCATCTGCCTGCGACCCCTGCCGCAATCCCTGCCCGCGACCCCTGCCCGCGACCCCTGCCGCGACCCCTGCCGCAATCCCCGCCGGGCATGCCGGGCGGCTGCCCCCGTGTACGCTACAAGGCCAGGGCACAGCGCCGGTTGCGCAGCCCCCCATCCCGCCCGTTGACCGCCACCTTCGAATCGATCCCCATGACTTCAATCCAGCCGACGCCGGAAGACGAGACAACCCCCGAGCTGACCACCGGCGCCATGGTGGTCCTTGAACTGGCCACCCCCACCCGCGACGAGGCGGTTGCAGTCCTGGCCGAGCGGCTCCTTGCGGCCCGCCGGATCGCGGACCTGCCCGGCTTCCTCTCCGATGTCCACCGCCACGAGCACCAGCTGGCCACCGGCCTTCCCGGCGGCATCGGCCTGGCCCACGCCCGCAGTTCCTTCGTCGCCGCACCCAGCATCTGCGTGGGCGTCATGGCCTACGGCCACGGCCTGGACTTCGGCGCCAAGGACGGAGCAGCGCACGTGGTGCTGCTGCTGGCCACCCCCGCGTCCAGCTATTCCGGGCACCTGTCGATGCTCGCCGCGCTGGCCCGCTCGCTGGCCAAGGAGTCGTTCCGCGAATCCCTGCGCCGCGCCAACGACCCCGGGGTCATCGCCGAGCTGATCAACTCCACCGTCGACTTCTCCACCGTCTGATATGTCACCCGCGGTGTAATCCGCGCCACGTCGGCATCACGCGATCCCTCCTTGGCCGGGCACCACCGAACCCCCGGTCGCCAGCGGAAACGCGCCGCCGGGCACCTCCCGCGCACCGGTCGGCGCCGCCGGGAACGAGCGGTGCGCGCCAGGGGTTCCATTGGCTCTTCCACGTCGAATCGAAGTACGGTGGTACTGTGCTGAAAACTGCCCTTAAACCCCGTTGGATCCTGGCCTTGGTTGGCGCCATCGTTGTTGCCACCGGCTTTGTCCTGCTGAGTCAATGGCAGTTCAACCGCTCGCAGACCGAGGCCCCGCCCCCGGTGACCACCACCGAACGCGTCGTTCCGCTCACCGGCCACCTGAAGCCCGCCACCGACCTGATGGCCCGCGAGGCAGACCAGATGGTCTCCGCCTCCGGCAGCTTTCTGCCCGGCACGCAGGTCCTGGTGAAGAACCGCATCGAGGATTCACGCACCGGCTACTGGGTCGTCGCGGCCTTCAAGGTCGACGATGCGCCGGCGG
Organism: Paeniglutamicibacter sp. ZC-3; assembly: GCF_025847175.2. Lineage (NCBI taxonomy): Bacteria > Bacillati > Actinomycetota > Actinomycetes > Micrococcales > Micrococcaceae > Paeniglutamicibacter > Paeniglutamicibacter sp. ZC-3. The sequence continues at coordinate 12,026 of NZ_JAOYTG010000016.1, forward strand.
GCAACACCATCCCGGTGGTGCGCGGTTGGCAGCCCGACGACGCAACCCCCGCCGCCGCCCCGACAGGGACGCTGGAGATCACCGGCCGGCTGCTGCCCACCGAGGCGCCCATCGCCGAGGACGCGCGCGACGGCATCTTCCCCTCGCTGTCGGTGGCCCAGCTGATCAACGTCTGGGACGTGCCCTCCTACAGCGGCTTCGTCGTCGCCTCGACGGTGGCCGGGCCCGACGGCACCGACCTCTCCGCCGCCGCGACCGGCTTGGTCCAGGTCGACGTGGGCCCGCAGCCCCAGGAACGTCAGATCAACTGGCTGAACATCTTCTACGGCATCGAGTGGGTGGTCTTCGCCGGCTTCGCGGTGTTCCTCTGGTACCGGCTGGTGGCCGACGACTACCGCCGCCAGCGGGAGGACATCGCCGATGCCGCCGCGCTTGCCGCGGGCCTGGACCCGGCGATCGTCTACCAGCGCCAGCTCGACCACGAGAACCCGGCGACGGCATCCCCGGACACTGCCTCCCCGGAACACGTCGCGCCGGACTCTGACTTACCGGCACACGTCTCCCCGGGCTCCACGTCCGAGAACCCCACGTCAGCAAACCCCGCCCCCCAGAACCGCGAATCCCCAACCAGCGCTTCCCAACACAAGGACCAGTCGTGACCGAAGAAAACTCCGCCCCCAAGGTGCGCCGCTTTGCCGGCACCCCCTCCCAGATCCGCGGCGCCGCCACCTTCTACAAGGTGCTGGCCTACGCCACCGGCGTGATGCTGCTGCTGCTCTGCGCCGAAATGATCGTGAAGTACTTCTGGCACCTGGAGCTGTTCATCGGCGGCACCCTGCTCGACGGCGGCTCCAACGCCGTGGGCCTGGTCAACCGGGCCGACATCGCCGGCGGCGTCAACGTCTCGCTGGCCATCCTGATCATCCACGGCTGGATGTACGTCGTCTACCTGCTGGCCGACTTCCGCCTGTGGTCGCTGATGCGCTGGCCCTTCAGCCGCTTCATCACCATCGCCCTGGGCGGCGTCGTGCCGTTGCTCTCCTTCTTCATGGAGAAGAAGGTCCACGGCGAGGTGGAGACCGAGCTGGCCTCCCACCCGCAGGCCGCCAAGCGCTACTAGGCCACGCGGCGCTGCGCCCAGCAGCACCCCCGCCGGCGCCAACCCGCCGGCACGCCACCGCCAGGGGCGGTCTTTGCATGCGCAGCAGCGCATCCGCAAGGCCGCCCCTCGCGCATTCCCCGCCGATCCCACGCATTCCCCGCCCGTCCTCGTCGCCGACATCCATCAACCTCGGCGCCAGCAGGCCCGCCCACGTCGCCGTGATCCACTTCCCCGCACATTTGTCGGTGCCGGCAGCGGTCCGGGTCGTGGGTGGCGCACACTCTAGGGCATGAGGACTTCCGCCGCACCGATCCCCCCGAGAGGGCACGAGGGCACCAACATCGCGGTCAGCGACCTGGCCACCGCGGTGCTGGCGCTTCGGGCCGCCGCGCAAAGGGCCGGCGGGATGGGGCTCGACGCGGCCTCCAGCGCCATGGTGCTGGGCCTTCTCGAGCACGGCCGGCGCACCATCGGCTACGCCCTGCTTCAGGCGACGTTCCAGGCCGACGCGACCGGCATCCACCGGCTGGACCCGGAAACCGCCACGGCCATCGACGACCTGGCCGCCGATCCCCGGACCCTGGCCGACGGCAGCGCAGCGGCCCCGCCGGAGCGCTTCGTCCCCGGCATGGCCGTGCACCGCAACACCGCCGAGTACCTGCAGGCGCACCTGCACATCTCCGCGACCGAGGCCCGCAGTCGGCTGACCGGTGCCCGGCTGCTCATCGCCCCTGCCCCGGCATCGCCGATTCCCGCCGACGGGGACGAAGCCGCGCAACCCGGGCAGTCCGGCGCCGGCACCGCGGGCGCGGCGCCGAGCTTCCCGGTGCTGGCCGGCACCGCGGCCGACGGCAGCGCGGACGTGGGGACCGTAGCCCAGCTGGCCGGCCGCCTCGAGTCCCTGCGGCCGCGCATTGCCGCCCGACCCGACGCGGCGAACCTGAACACCGCCATCGAGGAATCCCTGGCCCACGAGGCACGCACCGCTCCGCCGCGCAGCTGCCACAAGGCGCTGTCGGATTGGACGGCCTACCTCCAGGAGAACGGCGCGCCGATCACCGACGAGGAGATCCGCGCCAAGCGCGGCATGGTCTATCGCGGTTTTCGCGAGGGCTGCGACGAGTACCTGTTGCGCTGCGACCCCATCGACTCCGAAATCCTCCTCGCCTTCGCCGAGGCCTGGAGCAACCCGCGCTCCGACAGGGTCCCGCCCGCCTCCGCTTCCACCGCCGGACCCCCTTCGGGTCCGGGCACAGCGTCCTCGGCCCCTTCGGTCCCCGCTCCGGCCCCGGAAAACGGACAGGGCTCACCGGCCTCCGGCAACAGCAAGGCCACCTCGGTCACCGGAGCCCCCGGAACCGCTGGCCTCCCGGCCCCGGAATGGGCCCTGGCCCTGGGCATCGACCCGGCCCTGGCGCCCCTGAGCGAACTGGCCTGCGGCGCGCCTGCTGCCGTCACCCCCGGGGCCTCGTCTTCGGAGGCGGCTCGCCGCACCTCCCCGCAGCTGCTGCTCGACGCCGTCCTCGCTGCGGTCTCCGGGGCCCTCTCAGGCTCCGCGCCCCTGCAAAGCGGCGGGATGCCGGTGAAGATCGGTGTGCTGATCGGCTACCGCGCCCTGCTGGGCCAGTGCGAGGACGCAGGGATCACCGCCCACGGCCGCCCGATTTCCGCCGCCAACATCCGCCGCCTCGCCTGCAACGGCGACATTCTCCCCGCAGTGCTCGGCACCGACGGGGAGATCCTGGACCTGGGACGGGAGGCGCGCAGCTTCTCCCCGGCGCAGCGCAAGGCCATCGCCCTCCGCGACCGGGGCTGCGTCATCCCCGGCTGCCACCGCCCGGCCTCCACCTCCGAGGTCCACCACGTGGTGCCCTGGATGGAAGGCGGCCCGACCAGCGTCGACAACGGCGCAAGCCTGTGCCAACACCACCACCTCATGGTGCATGCCGGACTCATCACCCTGAAGATGATCAACGGGATTCCCTACGTCATCGCCCACGCCGGCCAACCCCGCGGCGACCCGGAACGAAACCTCTTCTGGCACCCGGAATTGCGCACCGCCGGCTACACCCCGCCGCTGTTCTCCGACTGAGTTCTTCCCGACGGATCCACCCGCGGCAAATCCCCGCGGCAACGCCTGCCGCAAATCCCTGTCGCAAATCCGCGTCGCAACCTCCGTCGCAACCTCCGCGGCAAGCCCATCGGCCCACGGGCCGATGGGCCACGGGCCGATGGGCCGCGGGAAGGCTCCAAAGTGCCAACATGACGCGGCCGGGGCCACGCCCAAAGTAGTTTGCGTCACCCTCGGCCACTTCAAGATGCAAGCGGGCTCCCCGGGCGGCTAAGCTTAGGCGCGTGACCAACACACCCAGCACCCCAGAGCACCAGCCGGTTCTGGTCGTCGATTACGGGGCCCAGTACGCACAGCTGATTGCTCGGCGTGTACGCGAAGCCAACGTGTATTCGGAGATCGTCCCGCATACCTTCACCACCGAACAGATTCTCGCCAAGAACCCGGCGGCAATCATCCTCTCCGGAGGCCCCTCGAGCGTATACGCCGACGGTGCCCCGAGTGTCGGTGCCGACCTTTTTGAGGCAGGTGTGCCGGTCCTGGGCATCTGCTACGGCTTCCAGGCCATGGCCAACGCCCTCGGCGGCGTTGTCGCCGAGACCGGCTTGCGCGAATACGGTGCAACCGACGCCAGCTCCAGCGGAGCCGCACGCTCCATCCTGGCCGGCATCCCGGAAAACCAGAACGTCTGGATGAGCCACGGCGACTCTGTCTCCAAGGCCCCCGAGGGCTTCGAGGTCCTGGCCACCACGGCCGGCGCCCCCGTTGCCGCCTTCGCCAACGAGGCCAAGCGCCTCTACGGCGTGCAGTGGCACCCGGAGGTCAAGCACTCGGCCCACGGCCAGCAGGTGCTGGAGAACTTCCTGTACCACGGTGCCGGCCTTGACGGCTCGTGGACCGCTGCCAACATCCTGGACGAGCAGGTCGAAAAGATCCGCGCCCAGGTCGGCGACGGCCGGGCCATCTGCGGCCTGTCCGGCGGCGTTGACTCCGCCGTGGCGGCCGCACTGGTGCAGCGCGCCATCGGCGACCAGCTCACCTGCGTGTTCGTGAACCACGGACTGCTGCGCGAAGGCGAAGCCGAACAGGTCGAAATGGACTTCGTCGCCGCCACCGGCGCGAAGCTCTACATCGCCGACGAGCGCGAACGCTTCCTGACCGCCCTGGACGGCGTGACGGATCCGGAAACCAAGCGCAAGATCATCGGCCGCGAATTCATCCGCGCGTTCGAGGCAGCGGAAACCGCGATCCTCGCCGAGGCTGCCGACTCCGGCCAGCCGGTGAAGTTCCTGGTGCAGGGAACCCTGTACCCGGACGTCGTGGAATCAGGCGGCGGCGAGGGTGCCTCCAACATCAAGAGCCACCACAACGTGGGCGGGCTTCCCGAGGACCTGGACTTCGAGCTGGTCGAGCCGCTGCGCGCGCTCTTCAAGGACGAGGTCCGTGCCGTGGGCAAGCAGCTTGGCCTGCCGGCCGAGATCGTCATGCGCCAGCCGTTCCCCGGCCCGGGCCTGGGCATCCGCATCATCGGTGCGGTCAACGAGGAGCGCCTGGAACTGCTGCGCAAGGCCGACGCGATTGCCCGCGCGGAGCTCACCGCCGCCGGCCTGGACGAGGAAGTCTGGCAGATGCCCGTCGTCCTGCTGGCCGACGTGCGCTCCGTGGGCGTGCAGGGCGACGGCCGCACCTACGGCCACCCGATCGTGCTGCGCCCGGTGTCCTCCGAGGACGCCATGACCGCAGACTGGTCGCGCCTGCCCTACGACCTGCTGGCCCGGATCTCCAACCGGATCACCAACGAGGTCGACGGGGTCAACCGCGTGGTGCTGGACGTGACGTCCAAGCCGCCGGGAACCATCGAATGGGAGTAAGCCCGACGGCGTAGACGCGCCGGCGGCAAAGTTCAGGGGGGAGCCTACGCGGGCTTCCCCCTGAACTGTTTTCACGAAAAACTGTTCACCCGGAACTGTTCACGCGGAACTGTTTTCCAAGGGGGGGTATGCCGTCCGCGGCCCCCGGGATTCCGTCGGCCTACGGCGCTGCCGCCGCGGTCGCCGCGCACTGGCTGTTCAACCAGCGGACGCACGGGGTTAACCCCGCCGGCGGCCCGGCGCGGCGCAATGTGGCCCCGCGGCCGAATAGACCGGCGCCGAACGTGTTTTGGTTCGTCATCGCGCGCCCGTTTTGGACTAGGTTGGTAAGGGCTGAATGTATCCACGTGGCAACTCGCCGCGCGGGTGCGGCAGCATTCAGGCAAGAGGTGAAGGGACGGAATGGTGGCAGAGCACCAGCAGCACACAGATGAATTGGTCTCCACGTGGGTTGAATCCCTGGGCCCAGGGGTGGGAACCGACACGTTGCTGCGGTTTGCCCCCTCGGTGTCCAACAGCATCGACATCACCCACGCGCATCCTTCGGGGCTTGCCCAGTTCCTGGCAGGACGACGCACCCGGCTCTCCACGCTGCTGCGCGACTCGGACCAATACGATTCCGCCCGACGCACCGCCGACGCACTGCGCGGCAAGATCCGCGAGCTCTGGGACGAGCGCGGCATCGACGTCGGCTATCTCTCCGCCGGCCAGGCCAACTGGCGCGCCGTGCACGAGGGTCGCAGCGAGCAGTTCAACGCCCCCATCATGCTCGGGCGCATCGTGCTCTCGGTGCGCGATGACCAGGACGACTTCGAGATCCAGCTCATGGGCCGGGCCGAGTTCTCTCCCGCGCTGCTGCGCTACCTGCGACGCCAGCACCGCCTGGACATCGACGTCGAGGCGATCAACGCCGCCGCCTACTCCATCGCCCGCTTCGACCCGACCCGCGCGATGGACGCGCTGCGCACCCAGGTCGCCGACGTCTCCGGCATGGTCATCGCCCACCGCCTGCTGATCTCCACCTTCGCCGACCTCGCCGACCCGGCGGACCCGGGCAGCATCGACATGCGGCACCCCGTGCTGGAAAAGCTTTTCGAGGCGGAGCTGAGCCGCGGCGAACGCGCCCCCGGCACCTCCTCCAGCTCCACGGCCAAGAAGGGCCACACCCGCCCCGCCCGCAGCAGCGACGAGCGCAACCCCGCCGACGAGCTGCTGTTGCTGGATGCCGACGAGTCCCAGCAGGCGGTGCTGGACCTCGTCGAGGCGGGGGAGTCGGTGGCCGTCAGCGCCCCGGCCGGCAGCGGACAGACCCAGACGGCGCTGAACGCCGCCGGCGTGTTGGCTTCCGCGGGCAAGCGCGTGCTGGTGGTGGCCGAAAGGCGCTCCAGCGCCGAGGAATTCGTGGCCCGCTTCGCCGGGCTGGACCTGGCCGGAACCGCGCTGCTGCTGAGCCCCGAGGAGGACCCCGACGCGTTGCGCGACCTGCTGACCCGGGCGATCCTGCGCAACGAGCGCGCCACCGAACCGCAGCTGGGCAAGCTGCACGCCTCGCTGCGCGAACACCGCCACGCCCTGCTTGACCACGTGCGTTCGCTGCATTCCACCCGCGCCCGCTGGGGCTGCTCGCCCTACCGGGCCATGCAGGAACTGGCCCGGCTCACGTCGCTGGACCCCGCGCCCGCCACCATGGTGCGGCTGAAGCGCTCGGTGCTCGACTCGATCACCAGCCGCACCGCCACCGCCGAGCAGCTCAAGCGCGCCGCGGAGCTCGGTGCCTTCGTCCGGGCCTCGGCCTCCAGCCCCTGGTACGGGGCGCGGCTGCGCAACAAGCGCGACACCGACACCGCCCTTGACCTGGTCACCGGGCTGCAGCGGGACCTGCCGATCCTGCGCGAGCACATGCTCAAGGTCGCCGCGCACTCCGAGATCCGCCTGGCCGACTCCTACAACAAGTGGGGCGAGCAGCTGGACCTGCTGGTTGCCGTGCGCTCGTCGCTGGACAAGTTCGAGTCCGACATCTTCGACAAGTCGGTGGAGGACCTGATCTCCGCCACCGCCTCCTCCTCCTGGCGCCGGGAGCGCGGCATCGAGATGAGCTCGATGACCCGCTCGCGGCTGCGCAAGGTCGCCAAGGACTACGTGCGCCCCGGCGTGCACGTCTCGGACCTGCAGTCCGCGCTCGAGGCCGTCCAGGAACAGCACCTGGCCTGGCGCCACCACGCCACCTCCCAGCGCCACCCGATGGTTCCCGCCGGGCTGCTGGACGTCAACGCCGGCTACCAGGACGCCGGTTCGCGCCTCGACAAGTTGGCGACGCTGCTGCCCGAGGCCGTCGGCCGCTCCCTGCGCGACGAGCCGGTCACCACGTTGCAGGAACGCATGGACGAGCTGCTGGAGCACAAGGGCGAACTGGACCAGCTGCCCGAACGCACGCTGATCACCGAGCAGCTGGCCGAACACGGCCTGGGTGAGCTGATGGACGACTTCCGGTCGCGCAACGTCGCCCCCGAGGCCGTCGCCGCGGAGCTGGACCTGGCCTGGTGGCAGTCGGCGCTGGAGGCCATGATCTCCGGCGACGACTTCCTGGCGATGAACGACGGGGACAAGCTGCGCCGCCTGGAGGCCGACTACCGGCTGGCCGACTCCGCGCACGTTTCCTCCGGCTCCTCGCGCCTGCGCTGGGCCCTGGCCAAGGCGTGGAAGGCCGCACTGGCCGACCACCGGGCGGCATCGCGCGAGCTGCGGGCCATGCTCAAGGACGGCGAGCCCTCCGTCGCCGACCTCGCCGCACTCGGGGACTCCCTGCTGAACTCGCTGTGCCCGGTCTGGGTTGGTTCCCCGCTGCTGATCCCCGCCACCGTGCCTGCAGGAATGGAATTCGACGCGGTCATCCTGCTGGATGCCGATTCGCTCTCGCTGCGCTCGGTGCTGGGCTCCATTTCGCGTTCCGGGCAGGTCATCGCGTTCGGCGACACCATGATGGGCGCCCCGAACCCGTTCGAGGTCTCGGTGGATCCCACGGCGCATACCCGCGTCGAGTCGGCCCCGATTTCCGCGATGGAATCCCTCCAGGAGGTGCTGCCGCTCATCCGGCTCTCCACCGCCTACCGCGGCATCGACGAGGGGCTCACCGAGTCCCTCTCGCACGACTTCTACGCCGGTTCGCTCTCCCGGCTGCCCGCCGCCCGCTCGCTGGGGGCCGGCACCCCGGCGCTGAAGGCCGAGTACGTGCCGGACGGCACCGGGTCCCTGGGTGCCGACGGCGAATCCGTCGAGACCACCGTGGCGGAGGTGCAACGCGTCGTCGACCTGGTCTTCACGCACCTGGCCCGCCGCGGCGACACCACCCTGGCCGTCATCGCCGGCAACCGGCGGCACGCCGCCGCCATCGCCGAGGGCATCCGCGTGCAGCTGCCCAACCACCCCTGGGCGACGAAGTACTTCCGCGCCGCCAAGGAACGCTTCCTGGTCACCAGCGTCGACCGCCTGGCCGGGCTGCAGCGCGACGCCATCATCCTCTCGGCGGGCTACGGCCGCACCACCCACGGCAAGACGGTGCACGACTTCGGCGCCCTGTCGCAGCCCGGCGGCGACGAGCTGTTCGTCAACGCCGTCACCCGCGCCCGCGAGTCGATGGTGCTGGTCTCGGCGCTGCGTCCGCAGGACATGGATCTGGCGCGCATGCGCTTCGGCGCCTACCGCTTCCTGGAGCTCTTCGGCCGGGTGCTCGGCGGGGATTCGGGCATGTCCTCGACCGCCACGCCGCTGCAGGACCCGCTGGTCACCGACCTGATGTCCCGGCTGGCCGAGCGCGGGGCCATCGTCACCCAGCACTACCGCGGCGTGCTGGACATCGCCGCACACGCGCTGGATGTCACCGGCAACGGCGCGGCCGTGCCGCTGGCCGTGGTGTACGACGGCACCCAGGGCTACCGGGAACTCTCGGTGCGCGAGCGCAGCCGCCTGCGCCCGCAGCTTTTCGAGGCCCTGGGCTGGCGCTATGTGCCGCTGTGGACCATCGACGTGTTCTCCGACCCCGACAAGGTTGCCAACGAGCTCGCCGGATTCCTGGCGCTTGACGCAGCCACGGGCGACGACGCAGCCCCCGGCGGCTCCACCGGCCCATCGACCGCAGGTTCGCGGAATGCCGGACGCCGGGAGTCCGACCTGGCCGATGCGTAGCCATGTCCGATGAGCCCGAAGCGCCGCGGCGAAAGAAACCGCGGCGCTTCACCGCACCCCCGCAACAGGTCAGCGAGTCGGCACTGGTCGGCGTCTTTCAGCTGCCGCACGGAGCCGGACGCCCGGCGACGCTCCCGTCCACGGATGCCGGCACAGGAGTGGAGGCAGGGACAGAAGCTGGGACGGAAGCAGCGGCAGATGCAGGGGGCGCCGCCGATGCAGCGCCTGCCACCGCCGATGCAGCGCCTGCCACCGCCCCGACACCGGCGAAACCCGGCGACAAGCGGCCGGTCCTTGACCAGCAGGCTGCGGAGGACGATCCGCGGCGCTGGGGAGATGGGGACGACAACCTCGGCGACTGGCTAAAGTCCCAGCGTCCGCCACACTGGGACTGATCACCCGCACTTCCCGCCGGCCTCACGACCTTCCCGCCGACGGCCGGCCGCCATCCAAGCGGCCTACGGGTTGACCAGCACCACCGACACCTTGCCCCGTTGCGCCGCCGTGGAGAGCTGCTCGGCACTGCCGGCCCCGGCTCCCACCACGATCAAGCCACCCTGCCCGGAGGCGGTGGAAACGCTCCATGGTTCCTGGCCGTCGGGCTGGACCTGCGCCTCGGTCCACAGGATCGGCACGGCCCGCGCCAGCACCCGCGACTCCAGCTTCGTCTCAAATCCATTGCCCTCGGTCAACACCACGTCGACGCGCTGTCCCGCGCGCACCAGGGACGCTGTTTGCTCGTCATCCAGGCGCAGCGGCACCGCGACGGATCCGGGTGCCAGTCCGGCCAGGAGCCCGGGCCCGATGACCATCGTGGGAATCACCGGCGTGCCGGCCAACAGCGGAATCGCCAGCCGGGAGCCGGCGGCCGGTGGCTGATTTCCGTAGGTGCCCTCGGGAACCAACGAGCGCGGAACCGATTCGCGGCTCAGGTCCTCTGGCCGCAACAGGGAGCCGACGGGCAGGTCCCGGCCCGCCACCAGCACATCGATGCGTTCCTCCGTTGCGGGGGCGAGTACCGCCAAGGACACCGCCAGCGAGAGCATGGCGAGCGCCGCGGCAAGGTGCCTGCGGTACTTGGCGAACAATTCCCTGCCCGAGCGGCGGGGAGCCCGGGCAGACGGAAACCGGCGCGGTACTTCGGTACGGCGAAAAAGTGACATGCATTAAGCAACGCATGGGCCCCATCCAAACGGATGAGGCCCATGACGAGGTTGTTATGCCGCCGGGTCGCGACAATCCTGTGCGAGGAAGTGCATCACGGTTCCCCGGGACCCGGGGAAATGCGGGTCGGGCGGCATTCGGCACCCAGGAGGACGGCGCCTAAGCGGAAGTCGACGCCGAGGCGGAAACCTTGCTCGGGCTGCTGCTGGCTGCCGGGCTGGCGGCCGGGGTGCTGGAGCTCGTCGTCGAGCGCGAGTCGTTGCGGTAGAACCCGGAACCCTTGAACACCACGCCGACGCTGTTGAACTTCTTGCGCAACGCGCCCTGGCATTCGGGGCAGATGGTCAGTGCCTCGTCGCTGAAGGACTGGACAACCTCCATGGCATGGCCACAGTCCTTGCAGGCATAAACATAGGTAGGCATATTGATCCTTTCGAACGGGCGATGCGTGCCTGGCCGCGGGGCCGAAGCACCTGGCGGCGCGGCCGGTCACCCGGACAAGCGACTGTTGAAGAGGGGAATGCGGGCACCGGGGGCGCCCGCCTACACCAATTCTATCGCACGTCCCGGCGGCTACTTGGTGAGGTTACGCACGCCGGAGGGCAGCGCGACGGCCTCGACGCGCTGGTCGAAGGGTTCGACGGGGAAATGGCCGGCCGGTACGAACTCGTGCTCGAAGGCGATGCTCAACAGCTTCGGGCGGCGCGCGGTGTCCGGCAGGGACTGGATGAACCGGTCGTAGTAGCCGCCACCCTGCCCCAGCCGGTCTCCGTTTTCATCCACTGCCTGCGCCGGGACCAGGATGACGTCGACCTCCGCCATCAGCTCGGGGCCGTGGCGTTCGCCCACCGGTTCATCGATGGGCCCGACGGCACTGCGGGCCATCGGGACCCCGGGGTACCAGCGGGACCACGACAGGCGCCGCAGAGGCTCGCAGATCGGGACGTAGATGGTGTAGCCGGCGGTGTGCAGTTCCACCAACAGGGAGGCGGTGGGCGGTTCGGAGCCGTAGGACAGGAAGAAGGTCAGCGTCCGACGCGGCGCGTTTTGCACCAGCCACGGGATCAGGTGGCCGGCCAGCGACGCCATCTCCGATTCGCGCAGGGCAGGTCCCATGGCACGGCGGCGGGCGCGCAACAGGTTTCGGACTTCGTCCTTGGGGTTCATCTCGCTCACATTCCACAGTCTAGCGATCCGTGCGATGCGCGAGGCTGAAACCGCGCGGCGGGGAAACCGCTTGATCCGGAAACCCGGCGACGCGGAAACCGGGCGACGCAGTAACCGGGCGACGCGGAAACAGGGGGGGAGTGCGGGAGCGCCCGGGGCAGCACCCGGCGAGGCAGGAACAACCCGAGCCACACCCCCCCAGGCGACCCGCGGTGGCCCGCGGGTCGCCAAGGGCAAGATCCCGGCAGCACGCCGTCGATCGGCACGGTCGGCACGGTCGGCACGGGTGGAATAGCTAAGATTGGTGCATGTCCGAATTTGATCGCCACTGGCCCGTCACCGTGCAGGGGCCGCGATTGCTGCTGCGCCCGCTGCGCCGCCGTGACAAGGCCGAATGGATGCATTTGCGCCGCAGCAACGACCGCTGGCTTGCCCCTTGGGACGCGACCCTGCCCGAGGGCACCGGGTACCCGGCGGACTTCGGACAGATGGTCGCCACGCAGAACCGCTCGGCGCGCCAAGGCCAGTGCCTGCCCTGGGTCATCGCCCTGCCCTCCATCCACACCAGGCGCGCCCCGATCGTCGGGCAACTGTCGGTCTCCTCGATCGTGTGGGGCGCGGCGCGCAGCGGTTCCATCGGATACTGGGTCGACGCGAAGCACGCCGGGGCCGGGATTGCGCCCGAAGCCGTCGCCATGGCGGTGGACCATTGCTTCACGGCCATGGGGCTGCACCGCATCGAAATCAACATCCGCCCGGAAAACGGCGCCAGCCTGCGCGTGGTCGAGAAGCTGGGCTTCCGCGACGAGGGCGTGCGCAAGGACTACCTGCACATCAACGGGCAGTGGGCCGACCACCGCAGCTTCGCGTTGACCGCAGCGGAAGTGCCGGAGGGCATGCTCAACCAATGGCTGGCCAGGACGCCGTAGCGAAGGCGCCCTAGCGACGACGCCGGCAATGGCAAAATGTGGCGAAATCACAAATTAGTCCAGAGTATTGCCGGACACACCGGGTTGAATGCGGCACCATCCGCCGAAGCATGCTTAATGTGGTTGACGTGGACGTTTCACATTGACAACATTTTTGGGCGACGAAGCAGGACGCCGGGGGCAGTTGCAGTGAATGGAAGCACCACAATGGAGTAAATCGGCGGCTGTAAAGCGACGCCGTGGCAATCCGCAGGAGAAATCAGTCGCCAGTCGACGGAGGAGCAACATGGCACCGGTAGCATCCAACGCTTCAGTCGCGTCACCATCGACTGGGCAGCGACCCCTGCGGATTTTTTACGACCGGGTGGCCATCGCCCTGCTCGGCTGCCTCTCCGTGCTGGCCCTGCCCATCGGCGGCGTGCTGGCCCTGGCGGGCGTGTTCTCCGGATGGGTGCCGTTGGTTGCCCTGCTTCTGGCCTTTGCAAGCTTCTCAGCGCTGCGCGGCCTGGCCGTGCGGGACAGGCGCGCCAAGCTGCTCGCCCGGCTGGAAACCACGCGGACCCGCGCCATGGAAACCGGCCGCGCCCCGAGCCCCGAACCGGCCCGCAAGACCGCAGTCGTCTTCGACGCGCAGCCGAACTCCAACAAGCGTGCCCCGCGCCTGACCGTGGAGGAATTGCGTGCCGAGGCACTGCGCATCGCCCACAAGGGTGCTGCGCTCCAGCGCCCCGAGGGCTGGGAGCCCACCGAGGTCCCCTTGCCGCAATACGTCGTGGCCAACACCGTCCAGCGTCCGGCCCCTGCCCCGCTGAAGGCAGCTGCCGAGCCGAAGGCCTCCAGCACCGCGACGCTGCGTGCCCAGGAGGCCGCCGCCCGCCTAGCCGAAGCCGCTGGGACCGAAGGCGACGGCGCCGAAGACGTGCAGAAGATTCCCGCCATCCCGGCTGCCCCGCTGACCGAGCCGGTCCAGCCTGCCCGGCCCACCGGCACCTCCGATCCCGTCGGGAAGCCGGCTGCGGAAACCACTGCCGTCCGCGCACCGCGCGCCGAGGCCACCGACCGCATCAACCTCGACGACGTCATGCAGCGTCGCCGGGCCTGAGCCGCCACACACCCCCCTTGCACCGATGAGCGCCAGCGCACCGGGCCCGGCCGACGCGGCGCAGCTTGCCGCGTTGGCCGCGGCCGTCCCCGAGCTGGTCCGCCAACTCGGCGGCAGCGTACCCATCGGCACCTGGGACCTTGAGGCCAACCGGTTGCGCATCCAGCATCGGCCCGGCGCCGGGATCAGCGCGATGTACCGCATGCCCGCGGGCACCGGATTCAACGAGCTGGGCGCCACCACCGAGAAGATCGCCGTCCCCGGCGTCGCAGCCACCACCATCGGCGCGGGCCCGCACACCCCCGGGATCACGGTCAGCGGTTGGATCCACCCCCGCGACCCCATGCTGCCCGACCTGGCCTCCGCCGCCGACCGGGTGCACGTGCAGCGGACCTGGGGCGAGGGTCAACGGCTCACGGGGCTGAAGACCGTCGCCTACCGGCCGCTGCGTCGCGCGGTGCTGCGCGCGACGTTCACCACGCTGGGACCGCTGCGCATTCCACGCACCGTCTTCCTGAAGGTGGGACGCGCCCGCGCAATCACCGGGCTGCGCCTGCGCCACGAACTGCTCGCCGGCACCGGCATCCCGGTCCCTGCCATGCTGGGCCCGCGCACCTCCGGGATCCTGGCACTGGAGGCCGGCCGCGGCGAATCGCTCGGGGCCGCCATCCGCCGGCACTCGGGAGCGGACCTTGACCCCAACGACTTCATCGGCCTGCTCGATGCGCTGCCGGCCGGCTTGATGCAGCTGGAGGCCAGGTCTGCCTGGAGCGATTCGATCCAGCGCTACCGCCAGGCGGCCACGCTGGCCCTCCCGCACCGGGCCGCGGAGCTGGAGACGCTCGCGGCGCGGATCGCTGCGCACCTTGCCGCCTCGGATCGCGGCGAATTGGTGCCGGCGCACGGGGACTACTACGACGCGAACATCCTGCTGGAAGCCGGATCGATCAGTGCGCTGCTTGACCTCGACTCGCTGGGGCCCGGGTACCGGGTCGATGACCTGGCCTGCCTGCTGGGGCACTTGGCGATCCTGCCGTCGCTGGGGGAGAAGAACCGGGAGGCCGGCCCGGCGCTGGAGCGCTTCGGCGCAGTCTTTGAACGCCACGTCGATCCCCGCGCGCTGTGGGCGAGGTCGGCCGGGGTGGCGCTGACGCTGATTGCCGGATCCCGTGGGCTCGGTGCCGACACGTGGGAGCAGGTGGCCGAGGCCCGGCTGGGGACGGTGGAGGAGCTGGTGCGACGCGCCGACGCGTTCGCCTGAGAGGATCCGCACCATCTGGGTCCACGTTTGGGTCTACGTCTGGGTCCAAATCCAGGTCCACAAGCGCCCGGGACCCGCACTCCGCAACCCGCGCGCCGGAACCGCCGGCAGGGCACCGCCCTAGTTCGGAAGGTCCTCCTAGTTCGGAAGGTCCTCGGGGATCGGCCCGCCCAGTCCCTTGTGGTGGCCGAAGACCAGCGTCGTTTCGGTGTGACCCACGGACTCGTCGGTGGCCAGATTGTCCAGCACCCAGTCGCGCAGCGCCTCGGTGGAACTCACGGCGATGTGCAGCAGGTAGTCGGTGGCGCCGGAGACATGGAACATCGAAAGGACCTCGGGCAGCCGCGGCATCTTGTCGGTGAACCTGTCGATCTGCACGCGATCGTGCACGCGCAGCTTCACCGAGATCAGCGCCTGCACGCTGCGCCCCACCGCCGGCAGGCTGACCTCCGCGTGGTAGCCGGTGAGCACCCCGCGCTCCACCAGGGCGCGGGTCCGCAACAGCGCCGTGGACGGCGCGATGCCCGTGCGCTGCGCCAGCAACGCGTTGCTGATGCGTGCGTCATTGACCAGTTCCTGAATAATCCGACGGTCAACGGCGTCAAGTTCAACCGGTTGTTGCGGAAAAGTTGAAGGTGCCATGCTGATATTCCATCACAGTTGTGGTCGATCGGGAGATTTGGACCCCGGGGAAAACCCCTGCACACCCTAAAATGGACTCATGACTACCCCCGAACCCCAGGTCCACCGCGGCTTTGACACCCGGCTTGCCGCCTACTGCGTGGTGATCCGCGAGGGAGAGATCCTGCTGGCGCTGTGGGACATGCGCGAGCGCGATGCCGGATTCGTGCCGCGCTGGACACTGCCCGGCGGCGGCGTGGAACTGGGCGAGGACATCGATGCCGGGGCCGTGCGCGAGGTCGAGGAAGAGACCGGCTACACGGTGCGCATCGATGCGCTGCTCTCCGTGGACTCGGGCCTGATCCCGGCGCACCGGCGCTACAGCGGCACCGAGTACCCCATGCAGACGGTCGCGGTCATCTATGCGGCCACGGTGACCGGCGGGGAGCTACGGCACGAGGCCAATGGCACCACCAGCCAGGCGGCCTGGTTCCGGCTCGAAGACGTCCCCGGGCTGAACCGCGTGGACCGCGTGGACGCCGCCATCGAGCTACACAGCGAACACCTGCGCAAGGAAAGCACCAGATGAGCGAAACGAACCACCCGCACCGCCTCCGCCGCGCCCGGGGGTTTGAAGCTCCGGGGCTTCGCGCGCTCGGGCTCGGCGCCGCGCTGCTGGCCCTGGCCGGGTGCACCCCGAACGCCCAGGTGCCCATCGCGCAGGAGCAGACGGAGCGTGAACTGGTGCTCGTGCAGCGGCCCGATGCCACTTCACAGGCCCTGGGCCATGCCTACAAGGACATGTTGGTCGACGCCGGGGTGTCGGCGCGCCTGGCGGAACCCGCTGCGGATCCGGTCGCGGAGGTCCTGGCCGGCCGGGCCGACGTCGCCGTGGCCGGATCCAGCGAGCTGCTCGCGGCCCTGGGCGAGGTCCCGGGTGCCAAGGACGATGGCGACGCATCCGGGGCCCCGGAGTCCCCGGCTGCACCCGGCGACCTTGACGCGGCTGCCGTCAACACCCGATTGCACGCGCTGACTCCCGAGGGCTTCGCCGTGCTGGACACCGCCGAAGCCGAGCGCACAGGGACCCTGGTCGTCACCGCCGCCACCGGCGCGGGCGAAAAGCTGGCGACCATCGACCAGCTCGGCCCGCTCTGCCCCGAGCTGGACTTCGGCATGACCCGCACGGTGCGGGCCACACTCCTGCCGGCGCTTGGCCTGAAGGCATCGTGCACCCCCCGGGCGATCGTCGAGCTCACCGATGACCAGGCGCGGGGCGTCCTGCCGGTGATCAGCGATGCGGTCCAGGTGCAGGCGACGACGCTCGCGAATTCCGGGATCCAGGACAACGCCCTGGTGGTGCTGCAGGGTTCCGCCTCGCTCTTCGCCCCGGAAGCCCTGACCCCGGTGATCACCACCGACGGGGTGGGCCAGGATGCGATCAAGGCCATCAACAAGCTCTCCGCCGCGCTGAAGCAGGAGGACCTGCAGGACATCAACCGCATGGTCTCCGGCCGCGACGCGCTGCACCCCAAGAAGGCCGCCGCCGACTGGCTGGCCGACGAATCGCTGGTCAGCGCCCCATGATGACGCGCGGGCTTCACACTCGGCCGCCCCGCGAGGTTGCCTTGCTCACAGTCCACGCCCGCTCCCGGCCCACAATGAGAAAGTAAGAGCATGCCAGAATTCAAGCAGTCCACGAAACTCCACAACGTCCTGTACGACATTCGCGGGCCGCTGCTGGAACACGCCCAGCGGATGGAGGCCGAGGGCCAGCGCATCCTCAAGCTGAACATCGGCAACCCGGCGCCCTTCGGCTTCGAGGCCCCGGACGCGATCCTGGTGGACATGATGCGCAACCTGCCCAACGCGCAGGGCTACTCGGACTCCCGCGGCATTTTCTCGGCCCGCACCGCCGTCTCGCAGTACTACCAGACCCGCGGCATCCAGACCATCGGCGTGGACGACATCTACCTGGGCAACGGCGTCTCCGAGCTGATCACGCTGAGCCTGAACGCGCTGCTGAACAACGGCGACGAGGTGCTGATCCCCGCCCCCGACTACCCGCTGTGGACGGCCTCGGTCTCGCTCGCCGGCGGCACCCCGGTGCACTACCTCAACGTCGAGGAGGAGGGCTGGCTGCCGGACCTGGAGGACATGGCCGCGAAGATCACCCCGCGCACCAAGGGCATCGTGCTGATCAACCCCAACAACCCCACCGGGGCGGTGTACCCGAAGGAAACCCTCGAGGGGGTCCTGGAGCTGGCGCGGCGGCATGGGCTCATCGTGTTCTCCGACGAGATCTACGAGAAGATCCTGTACGACGACGCGGTGCACATCAACACCGCCGCGTTGGCCGACGACGTGCTCATCCTGACCTTCTCCGGGCTGTCCAAGGCCTACCGGGTCTGCGGCTTCCGCGCCGGCTGGATGGCCATCTCCGGGCCCAAGCACCTGGCCAGCGACTACATCGAGGGCATCAACCTGCTCACCAACATGCGCCTGTGCGCCAACGTCCCGGCGCAGCACGCGATCCAGACGGCGCTGGGCGGGTACCAGTCCATCAACGACCTGATCCTGCCCGGCGGGCGGCTGAAGGAACAACGCGACGTCGCGTTCGACATGCTCAACGCGCTGCCCGGGGTCAGCTGCCAGCAGGCCAAGGGCGCGCTGTACCTCTTCCCGAAGCTGGACCGGGAAATGTACCCCATCCACAACGACGAGGCCTTCGCGCTGGAACTGCTCAAGCAGCAGAAGCTGCTGGTCTCCCACGGCACCGCGTTCAACTGGGTGGCCCCGGACCACTTCCGGCTGGTCACCCTGCCCTCGGTGCGCGACCTGCAGGACGCCATCGGCCGCATCGGCGAGTTCCTCGAGGACCTGCGCGAGGGCAAGGTCGGCGTCTAGGGAGGCGCCGACCCCCGCCTGCACTGGCCCCCGGCCTGCGCCGACCCCCCGCCTGCGCTGGCCCCCCGCCTGCGCTGGCCACCCCTGCCGCGCCGGCCACTCCTGCCGCGCAGGT
Organism: Paeniglutamicibacter sp. ZC-3; assembly: GCF_025847175.2. Taxonomy (NCBI): domain Bacteria; kingdom Bacillati; phylum Actinomycetota; class Actinomycetes; order Micrococcales; family Micrococcaceae; genus Paeniglutamicibacter; species Paeniglutamicibacter sp. ZC-3. Next base: position 30,518 of record NZ_JAOYTG010000016.1, read on the forward strand.
GGCGACGCAGGTCATTGGCGCAGGTCATTGACGGGATGGCGCCACCCGGTGTCGTACGCTGAAAGCCCGGCCCCCCATCCCGAAAGCGGCACGCATGAGCAAGAAGACCAAGATCGCGGTTCCCTCCGTTCCCTTCGACGAACCCGCGCACCGGTTGTTCGCGGCCGGTGCGGATTTCCGGTTGGCCGATGTCGACCCGACCGCGAAGCCGGGCTACCTCGGCGACAAGAAGACCGGCGCCGTGGACCTGGCGGGCGTCGGCGCGGCGCTGGGCGACTTGCAGGAGCGGTTCTTCGCCGCCTCGCGGGCAGGTGCCCCGCACAAGATCCTGCTGGTGCTCCAGGGGATGGACACCTCGGGCAAGGGCGGGATCGTGCGCCACGTCGTGGGGACCGTCGATCCGCAGGGCGTCAGCCACCACGCCTTCAAGGCACCCACCGCCGCCGAGGCCAAGCGCGATTTCCTCTGGCGCATCGCGCGCCAACTGCCCAAGAGCGGGTACATCGGGGTCTTTGACCGCTCGCACTACGAGGACGTGCTGATCCACAAGGTCAGGGGGCTTTCGCCGGCGGAGGAGATCGAGCGCCGCTACGGCGCCATCAACGATTTCGAGCAGAACCTGGCGGACAAGAACACCACGATCATCAAGGTCATGCTGCACATCTCCAAGGACGAGCAGCGCGCGCGCCTGTCCGAACGCCTGGAGCGCGAAGACAAGCACTGGAAGTTCAACCCCGGGGACATCGACGAGCGCGCGTACTGGGATGACTACATGGGCGCCTACGAGGCCGCCATCCAGCGCACTGACACCGCCGCGGCGCCGTGGTTCGTCGTCCCGGCGGACAGGAAATGGTACGCCCGGCTGGCGGTGGCCACGCTGTTGCGCGAGGCACTGGAGGCCATCGACCCGCAGTGGCCGGCAGCAGACTTCGACGTCGACGAGCAGCGCCGCCGGCTGGCCGCTTCCTAGGCTGCCGCGTCGGGACCCTGCCGCGTCGGGACCTGCCGACCGGGGAAGTGCAGCAAAACCTACTGGGCGCACCCCGGCGACCTCATTCGGGGGAGTGCGCTCCGTTGTCCTTGCGCGCGGCGTCCAGGCGCGCGGTGGCACCCTGCAGCCAGGCCTCGCAGCGTGCTGCCAGCGCCTCGCCGCGTTCCCACAGGGCCAGGGACTGTTCCAGGGTGGCGGCACCGGCCTCGAGCTGCGCGACGACGGCCACGAGTTCCTCGCGCGCCTGCTCGTAGCTCAGCGCGGCGATGTCGTTGGTTGCTGCTTCGGGGTTCATGGGGTGTTTCCTTCTTCCGGGGTGTGGCTGTGGGTGACGGTGGCGGCGAGCCGCCCGCGGGCCAGGCGCACCTGGACCTCGCTGCCGGTCGGGGCCTGCGCGGCGGAGCGGACAATGTCCCCGGATTCCAGTTGGATGACCGCATAGCCGCGGTCAAGGGTCTGCTGCGGGGACAGGGCGCGGACCTGGGCGCGCAGGTGCGCAATGGAATCGTGTCCGCGGGCCAGCGAGGCGCGCATGGCCAGGGTGCTGCGTTGGCCCAGCCGCACGACGTCCTCGCGCCGTCCCTGCACCATGGATTCCGGAGTGGACAGCACCGGGCGTGCCCGTAGCGAGGCGATGCGCTGGGTCTCGCGTTCCACGTTGGCGCGCACCGCGCGGTCCAGCCGGCTTCGGGCCTGGGCCAGGTTGGCCAGCTCCTCGGCGAGGTCGGGCACCACGCGCTTGGCGGCGTCGGTGGGGGTGGAGGCGCGCACGTCGGCCACGTCGTCAAGGATCGGACGGTCGGCCTCGTGCCCGATGGCGGAGATCACGGGGGTCGTGCAGGCGGCGACGGCGCGCACCAGGTCCTCGGAGCTGAAGGGCAGCAGGTCCTCCAGTGCGCCGCCGCCGCGGGCGATGATGATCACCTCGACGTCGGGGTTGGCGTCCAGCTCGCGCAGCGCGGCGGTGACCTCCGCGACGGCGTTGACGCCCTGGACAGCGGTGTTGCGGATGTCGAATTGGACGGCGGGCCAGCGCAGCGTGGCATTGCGCACCACGTCCTTCTCCGCGTCCGAGTCGCGCCCGGTGACCAGCCCGATGCGGCCGGGCAGCAGCGGCAACGGCTGCTTGCGCGCGGGGTCGAAGAGGCCCTCGTCGAAGAGCGCGCGGCGCAGGCGCTCCAGGCGGGCCAGCAGGTCGCCGAGCCCCACGGGGCGCAGATCCGAGGCGTTGAGCGAGAGCCGGCCGGTCTTGGCGTAGAAGCTGGGCTTCACCCGCGCCACCACGCGGGAGCCGACCTCCGGGGGCGTGTCCAGCGAGCGCATCACCGAGGCCCACACGGTCACCGAGAACGAGTAGTCGACATCCACGTCGCGCAGCGTCAGGTAGGCGTGGCCGTTGCGGACATTCGCCTCCAGCAGCTGGGCCTCCACCCAGGACTCGGGGGAGTTCTCGATGTGCTGCTTGAGCTTTTCGCTCAGCACCCGCAGCGGCCAGGGGTTCTGCGGGGTGGTCGCCGCGGCGGTGCGCGGCAGCGAACCTTGTGCTTCTTGTGCTTGCTCCACGTGGGTGCGCGCCTTCCTTGGTGCTGGATTTCGAAACTACACCAACTCCCATTGATACCAGTAACGTGGGACAAAACGCTGCCGCCGGGCACACGCGCCCCCGCCCCGGCGCCGAACCAGCAGGAGCAACGTGAGAATCGCAACAGCCGCCCGCAACATCCTCGCCATCGTCCTGCTGATGCTCGCCGTACTGCTGGGCGCCGGGTCGCTGCTCGGGTCCGCGGCCACCACCGTGGTTCACACCCCGGAACCGCTCCAACGCATCCTGGGCCCGCTGGCCACCGACCCCCAGCTGCGCCAGGTGCTGCCCGATGAAATCGGCGCCGCGTTGGAGGAGCGGATCACCGGGGGCGCCGCGGTGCCCCCGCAGTTGGCCGGCCCGCTGCACAACGCCGTCGCCACCGCCGGTGCAGCGATGCTCGACGACCCTGGATTCCCCGCCGCGTGGGAACAGACCATCGAAGAGGCCAGGGCCGACTTCACCGCCCGCATGGCCGAAGCGAAGGGCACCGAGCAGGTCACGCTGCGCCTTGACCTGGCCCCGCTGCTGGGCAGCGGCTGGGGCACGCTGCAAGCATCCCTCGAGGGCTCGGTGCTCGGCGCCCTGCTGCCCACCGAGGTCCCGATGCCGCCGGCGGTCCTGGAGACCGGCTGGCCCGACGCCCAACAGCTGCCAACCCCAACCCTGAACACCTGGCTGGCCGTGGCGCGCGGCTGGCCCTGGCTGTTGGCCGGGGCAGTGGTTGCGGCGGCGGCCGGGTTGCTGCTGGCCACCAGGGGCGGGCGGCCATGGGCGGTGTTTGCCGCCGGGTGCACGGCCCTGGCACTGGGCGGCGCTGCGCGCCTGTGGTTCGCCGTCCTCGGACCGGTCATCGCCCCGGCGCAGGGAGCCGGCGTGGAGAGCTTGGTCACCGGCAGGTTGCTGGGCGCACTGGAGGAAGAGGTCGGGAGATTCGCCGCGATCCTTGGCGGCGGCGGCATCGTGCTGGTGATCGCGGGAATCGGGTGGGCCATCGTGGCCGGCCTGGCCGCGCATCGGGCCCCGCGCCGCGGCTAGGCCGGTGGCTGAATCCACACCCCCGAATTTGCCCGCCCCAGTAGACTTGGACCCATGGCTACCAGTTCCACCGTTCAGGTCTCCCTTCCGATGCCCAAGATCCCGCGAACCCGTCGCACACCGGCCGACATCGCCGCCGCAGCACCGGTGGCGGGACAGCGCAATGTGCTCCTGGCTGCCCCGCGCGGCTACTGCGCCGGCGTCGACCGAGCCGTCATCGCGGTGGAAAAGGCGTTGGAGCACTACGGCGCGCCGGTCTACGTGCGCAAGCAGATCGTGCACAACCTGCACGTGGTCTCCACCCTTGAGGCGCGCGGCGCCATCTTCGTGGAGGAAAACGAGGAGGTGCCCGAGGGCGCACTGGTCGTCTTCTCCGCCCACGGCGTTTCCCCGGCAGTGGTGCAGTCCGCCGCGGACCGCAACCTGCGCACCATCGACGCCACCTGCCCGCTGGTCACCAAGGTCCACAAGGAAGCCGTCCGCTTCGCCAAGGACGACTACGAGATCCTGCTGATCGGACACGAAGGCCACGAAGAGGTCGAGGGCACCTACGGCGAGGCGCCGGAGCACACGCAGATCGTGAACAACCCCGACGAGGCCGACACCATCGAGGTCAAGAACCCCGACAAGCTCATCTGGCTCTCGCAGACCACCCTGAGCGTGGACGAAACCATGGAGACCGTGCGACGCCTGCGCGCCCGCTTCCCCAACCTGCAGGATCCGCCCAGCGACGACATCTGCTACGCGACGACCAACCGCCAGGCAGCGATCAAGGCAGTGGCCCCGCAGAGCGAACTGGTCATCGTCGTCGGTTCCTCGAACTCGTCGAACTCGGTGCGCCTGGTCGAGGTGGCCCTGGAATACGGGGCGAAGGCCGCCTACCGCGTGGACTACGCCTCGGAGGTCGACGAGACCTGGTTCGAGGGCGTGGCGACCGTCGGGGTGACCTCCGGCGCCTCGGTGCCCGAGGTCCTGGTGCGCGATGTGCTGGCCCTGCTGGCCGAGTACGGCTATGGCACCGTCGAGGAAGTCACCACGGCTCAGGAAGACATCCTCTTCTCGCTGCCCAAGGAGATCCGCGCCAAGCTCAAGGAGGCCGGCGACGACTCCCGCGGTCCGGGCGGCCGCATCACCAAGTCGGACATCAGCAGCTAGCTTCCCGCACGGCTCCCGCAAGAGGGCCGTACCCGGACTCGTGGCGCGGAACCCCCACCTCCAGTGGCGGGGGTTCCGCGCCACGGCTTTAACCATCACAGCTGCCTCACCAGCACGGCCGTCAACCAGCACGGTCGTCAACCAGCACGGTCGTCAACCAGCACGGCCGTCAACCAGCACGGCCGTCAACCAGCACGGCCGTCAACCAGCACGGTCGCCTCCGCGCCTTCCGACGTGTCCCCACGCGCGCAGGCAGTTGCGGATCCCCGCCGGCCGGGCGCGCTCAGTCCCGCGCGTCTCGCCGGGTCAACGGCAGCACACCGGATGCAGCAGTCCCGAGCGCATCGGCGTCGGCCGCATCGAGCAGCTCACCGGCTCCGAGCGCCCGCGGTGTCGCCTCGATGACCGGGAGGCCGTGCAGCGCCGCGGCCGGATCGTGTTCGGAACCGAGCCCCGGATCCAGGTCCCTGATGCGCCGGGCGCTGGGCAGGACCCGGGATTCCAGGGCGCCGACGAACGCGTTGTACTTCTCCACGCTGCCGCGCAGCGAAGCACCCAGCTTCGACACGTGCCCGCCCATGGTCCCGAGCCGTTCGTACAGCTCACGGGCCTGCACAAACAGTTCGCGCGCGTTCTGGGTCAATAGCTCCTGCCGCCACGCGAACGCCAGCCCCTTGAGCATGGCCAGCAACGTCGCGGGGGACGCCAAGGCGACGTTCTTGCCGAAGGCATGGTCCAGCAGCGCCGGATCTGCTCCCAGCGCGTCGGCAAGGAAGGATTCGGCCGGCAGGAAACACACCACCAGCTCGGGGCTGCCGTCCACGGCATTCCAGTAGGACTTGGCGGCCAGGGCGTCGACGTGCCGACGAAGCGCCTTGGAATGCTCCTGCATCTGCTCCCTGGCCCTGGCGCGCGAGGCGGCATCCGAGGCCGCCGAGAGCTCCTGGGCCTTCAGGTAGGCAGCCAGCGGGACCTTGGAGTCCAGCACAATCATCTTGTTCCCCGGCAGCCGAACCACCATATCGGGACGCAGTCCCTCGGAAGTGCGCAGTTGTTCGCTGAAGTCGACGTGGGCCAACATGCCGGCAGCCTCGACGACCCGGCGCAATTGCAGCTCGCCCCACGTGCCGCGTGCGGCATTGTTGCCCAGCGCGGCGGCCAGCGAACCGGTGGTGCGCAAGAGCTCGGAGTCGTTGTGGGCGGCCTGCACCAGCTGCTCGCTGAGCTGGCCGAATTGCTCCACCCGGTCCCGCTCCAGCGTCGAGACCTGCGCGCCTACCCGGCGCAGTTGTTCGGCGACCGGCGCCAGGGCCTGGAGCACCGACTGGTCATGGCTCCCACGCACACGGTCCTCGGTGACCCGCTCGCGCAATTCCGCCACCTGGGCCTGGGCCCCTGCCAACAGCTGCGCGGTTTGTGCCAGCTCATCGCGCTCAACCACGGCCTGCGCACGTGCGGCAGCGAGCGGTGCACGGTTCCCGTACCACCACGCGCCGACACCCAAAATGAATCCCACGACCAGCGAGCAAAGGGCCGCAACCCACACCAAAGCATCCATGACACAAACCATGCCAGCACCCACCGACGGTTTTGGACGGTAGACTCTATTCCCGTGGCTCTTACAATCGGAATCGTCGGACTGCCCAATGTCGGCAAGTCAACAATGTTCAATGCTCTTACCCGCGCGCAGGTCCTCGCGGCCAACTACCCGTTCGCGACCATCGAACCCAACGTGGGTGTCGTGCCGTTGCCCGATGCGCGCCTGAAGGTGCTCGCCGGGATCTTTGGCTCCGAGCGCATCCTTCCGGCAACCGTGTCCTTCGTGGACATCGCCGGCATCGTCAAGGGTGCCTCCGAGGGTGAAGGCCTGGGCAACAAGTTCCTGGCCAACATCCGCGAAGCCGAGGCCATCTGCCAGGTGACGCGCGCGTTCTCGGACCCCGACGTGATCCACGTCGACGGCAAGGTCGATCCGGCCTCGGACATCGAGACGATCGCCACCGAGCTGATCCTCGCCGACATGCAGACCATCGAGAACCAAATGCCGCGCCTCGAGAAGGAACTGCGCGCCAAGAAGATCGAGGCCTCCTTCATCGAGACGGTCAAGGCCGCGCAGAAGGTCCTTGAAGAGGGCAAGACGCTTTACTCCGCCGGCAAGGCCGCCGGAATCGACATCGACGAGCTGGCCCCGCTGCAGCTGATGACCACCAAGCCGTTCATCTACGTGTTCAACACCGACGAAGAGGGCCTGGCCAACACCGAAATGCAGGCCGAGCTGTCCGCCCTGGTCGCCCCGGCCGAGGCCATCTTCCTTGATGCGCAGTTTGAGTCCGAACTGGCCGAGCTGACCGAGGAAGAGGCCGAGGAAATGCTGGAGGACGCCGGCTACACCGAGTCCGGCCTGGACAAACTCGCCCGGGTGGGCTTCGACACCCTGGGACTGCAGACCTACCTGACCGCAGGTCCGAAGGAAACCCGTGCCTGGACCATCGCCAAGGGTGCCACCGCACCGGAGGCAGCCGGCGTGATCCACACCGACTTCCAGCGCGGCTTCATCAAGGCCGAGGTCTTCGGTTTCGAGGAATTGGTCGAGGCCGGATCCGTCGCTGCGGCCAAGTCCGCCGGCAAGGCACGCATCGAAGGCAAGGAATACATCATGAAGGACGGCGACGTCGTGGAATTCCGCTTCAACGTCTAGGAGCTCGTGTTTCTGATGCGGCCCCACTTGTTTCGACAAGCGGGGCCGTTTCTGCGTTTGCCCGAGAACAACGGATGCCCGGTGGCTCTTCACATTCCGCCGGGGGAACCGCGCCCGTTGGAAGCATTGGTATGGAGGCAGTTCGGCAACTTGATCGGCTTCGCCGCTCGCCGGCCAGTAGCCGTCTCTTAGAACAGCGGCCAGGGTACCGCCGACATCTCACCACTCGGAGCCGGAAACCGACCTGCCGAGCGCAACCGGTCGCAGCGCGCGGCGAGCGATGCGATTTCTTCGGCGCTGAGCAAGTCCGCCAGGTTTCGGCCCAGATCCCCGTGCAGTCCTTCGCTGACGCGATCTATGCCGTCTACTTCGTCGGCGGTCAGGGCGTCTCCCAGCCATCCCCACAGCACCGTGCGCAGCTTGTGGTCACGGTGAAAGGTGAGCCCGTGGTCCACGCCGTGCCGGTGTCCGTCAGTCATGGCAAGGATGTGGTCGCCTTTGCGGTCGGCGTTGTTGACGATGACGTCGAACACCGCCATGCGTCTGAGCGCCGGCGAGTCTTCGTGAACGAGGGCGACCATCCGTCCGTCCTCATCTCGTCCCTGGAGAACGTGTTTCCAACCAGTCTCCGGCATTTGGTCCGCCGCGATCAGGTTCACGGCGTTTTGGGCGGGATCCTGCTCCTGCCAGAGCTGCACCATTCCTTCGCCCAGCGGACCATCGCGCAGCCAGGTGTGGGGCACGACGCCCCAGCCGAAGGCCTGAGAGACCAGGTAGGCGGCCACCTCCCGGTGGGCAAGCGTTCCCCGGGGAAAATCCCACAGCGGACTTTCGCCTGCCATCGGCTTATAGACGACCGCCACGTCGCCGATGCTGCCGAGAAACGTGGCGTTTGAAGCCGTCGTGATACGGCCGGTGAGCGTCAGCTCGGCGGCCACTAGGTCAGGTGTTGGCATCAGACTTCGGGAAGGGTGCAGGTGTGTCCATCAGCGTCCACGGGATATCCGCAGAGCGGGCACATGGGACGCCCAGCACCCACGATCTCGCGGGTGCGCTTGGCGAATGCGCGGGCGGTGCCGACCGGCATTCGCACGCGCAGCATTTCGGTCTCGTTGCCCCCGTCCTCCTGAAGCGCTTCGTCGTTGTCATCGGCATCGGGACCGTCATCGGTGATGGGGTGGGCCTCAATGACGATCTGGGCCGTGGTTGGGTCCCATCCCAAGCTCATGGCCCCGGTGCGAAACTGCTCCGCAACGGCCTCGAGCGGGTCGTTGTCGACAAGTTCAACGGGAGTACCCGTGGGAACGCTGAAGCGGTTGCCCTCGACGGTGATGAGCTGGTCGAGAATTTCGTCGATCTTCTCCGCGAGCAATGCGGACTGCTGTTTCTCCATGGCAATACTCACGACCTGCTTCCGTGCGCGCACCTGCAGGTAGAACGTACGCGCCCCCGGCACGCCAATGGCGCCAACGACGACCCGATCAGGCCAGAAAAAATCGTGAACACTTGTGGGCATATCAGTCATTCTAGGCCCATGAGCCTCATGGCGCCTTGTGCCCTGCGCCGCCGCCCACCGGCGCATCGCCAGAGCGGATGCCGTTCGACAACCATGACAGATCACCCGCATCGGTGTTTGTCGCGTAGACACTCGGCCGACTAGCGCCGTAGCGCACGATCGATATGGAGGCGGGACCCACGTTGATACGCTGAAACAGGTCAAGGTGCATGCCGAGCGCGTCAGCAAGGATCGACTTGATGATGTCACCGTGACTCACTGCCGCCCACACGGCCCCTGGCCCGTGCTCGGCTTCGAATGCTGCATCGTGGCGTCGAATCGCTGCCACTGACCTGGCCTGCATCGCGGCCAGGGATTCACCGCCCGGAAAGACGACGGAGGACGGCTGCGACTGGACAGCCGGCCACAAATCCTCGGTCTCGAGATCACTGAGCATACGGCCCTGCCACTGGCCGTAGTCGCACTCTGTGAGATCGAGGTCGACTGGCGCGTACGGCTCGCCGGTCTGGCGATCAAGGATGAACTGGGCGGTCTGCCGACAACGCTCAAGAGGGCTCGACACCACCCCAACCAATGGCACGGGTGCGAGCCGTTCTCCGGTCAGGGTCGCCTGGTCCCGCCCGATCTGGTCCAAGCCGACGCCGACTGCCCGACCTGCCAGCAGTCCGGTCGCGTTGGCGGTGGAGCGGCCGTGCCGCACGAGAATAACTGTCGCCATTTACCCAGCCTATCCACCCGCCGTCGACGAACCCAGCCCAGAAGCAGAGTGTCACCAACTTGGTGGCCAGCTGCAGCTATTCCGTTCAGATGTAGGCCCTTGATGTCGTCACGTTTTCGCGCGTCCTGCGCCAAGGTATCTCGCGACCTCGGGATCCGAGTCGAGCTCCGAAAACGTTGATCAGTTTTTCGGCCGGTGGGTAACACTGCGGGGAGGGGGCCCAGCATTCGGAACTTCAACAATTTCGGGGATACTGCTCCATTGCAGTAAGGCCGCACGCGGGCGTGGCAATTGACCTGCCCGTGCATTGAGTGCCTCGGTCCATGTGGAGCTTTCCACGGAACGGAGCAGGTTTATTGCGGGCGTGGGGTCCTTGGATCAAGAGAACTTGTCGGGTGGCCGGCGGATGGCAAATTCCGATTCAAAAAACACTCGATTCGTCACGGTCTGGATACCGCAAGCAGCATCTGCTGCGTGCGGTGCCTCCAATTATGGCGATTCCGCATCACTGATCGCTTGGACCCGCTAAAACCGCAGCGACCCCGGTGCAATCATTGGTTGTTTTAGTGCCACCAAGCATGTTTCCTATAGTCAGAACACTAATCGGAAAGGACAGCGGTTCTCAGGTACATTTCCACCAAGTGAAGGATTTCTCATGAACATGGAAAGTTTCGATTGGGCGGGTATGGCGCAGAAGGTCGCCATCGCCGTAATAATCCTGCTGGTGACTTGGCTATTGGCCAAGTTGGTCAAGTGGGTCATTGGAAAACTCGTGGGGCGGGTAAAGGGGTTGCAACGTCAGGGGAATGACGGGCAACAACTTGGGGAATCACTGGGCAAGGTTGCGGGACTGATCATCTGGCTCTTTGGACTGGTCGCCATCTTGCAGGTCTTCGCCCTTACCGAGGTCCTGTCGCCGGTTCAAGATCTGCTGGGCAAGGTCATGGCCTTCATCCCGAACCTCATCGGTGCGGGCATCATCTTCTTCATCGGCTACATGATCGCCAAGATTGTGCGGCAGCTGGTGACCACGGCTTTGGGCGCTGTTGATTTCAGCAGGCTGACTGCCAGGTTCAAGAAGGGACAGCCTGAAGTCGATCCCGTTGCCACTCATCAACAGAACGCCAAGATCATTTCCATCATCGGAAACCTGCTTTTCGCGATCATCATCATTGTGGTGGGCATCAGCGCGCTGCAGGTGCTGGGCATCGCCGCAATCTCCGATCCGGCCCAGCAGATGCTGACCATGATCATGAGCGCGATCCCGCAAATCATCGCCGCGCTGATCCTGCTGGCCATTGGTTACGTCATCGCAAAGTTTGTCGGCACGATCCTGGAAAGCACGTTGCAGGGAATCGGCACCGATTCGGTTGTGCACAAGTGGGGGATCGTTCCCGCCGACAAGAGCGCCTCGGGCATCATCGCGCTACTGGTGAAGATCGCCATCATGCTGTTCTTCGGCATCATGGCGGCACGTCAGCTGAACTTCCCCGAAGTCACCAACATCCTCAACGACATTTTGGCACTTGGCGGCAACGTGCTCTTCGGCGCTCTGATCATCGCCGCAGGATTCCTGATCGCCAACATCGTCGTCTCGATCGTCGGTCCGGGAACGGCGGCGACAGTGATCCGGTGGGCAACGATTGCGCTCTTCATCGCCATGGGCCTGAAGTACATGGGCATTGCGGATTCCATCATCAACATGGCCTTTGGCGCAGTGGTGATCGGCGGCGCACTGGCCGCGGCCCTCGCATTCGGCCTGGGTGGACGCAATGCGGCAGCTAAGGCACTGGAGAAGTTGGAACACAAGCAGCCGCCTCCGGCACCGCCGGCACATGCCGGGCCGGTGAACCCGCTGGGTTAGGCGCCGACAACTACTAACAGCGACGCCGGTACGCGGTGTTGCGAACGGCAGGGCGGTCCTGGGTATCCACGGGACCGCCCTTCTTGTTGCCGGGGGACACCCCCGCATCGCGCGTTGCCGCAGGACCGATATTCCGGTGGGATCAGGCGTGAATCTTTGCTGCGTGGACGCTGTGGGCGGGGAGCTCCCGGCGCCCCGCCAGCAAGTGTTCATGCGTGAGATAAGGCACGTTTAACACCAGATTTCCCATTAGGACTAGAATGGTTAATTGGGTCAGTCGTGGCCCCGACCCCCGAGACCCAAATTCTCTAGAAGAAGTGAGCCTTTTCGCATGTCAGATACCACCATCATCGCTCGTGAAGACCTGCGCAACGTAGCCATCGTTGCGCACGTTGACCACGGCAAGACCACCTTGGTCAACGCAATGCTCCAGCAGACCGGTGCATTCGACAGCCACGGTGAAACCGAAGACCGCGTGATGGACTCTGGCGAGCTGGAACGCGAAAAGGGCATCACCATCCTGGCCAAGAACACCACCGTGTTCTACGACGGTCCGGCCGCCAACGGCCACAAGATGACCATGAACATCATCGACACCCCCGGCCACGCCGACTTCGGTGGCGAGGTCGAGCGCGGCCTGTCGATGGTTGACGGCGTCGTCCTTTTGGTCGATGCTTCCGAGGGTCCGCTGCCGCAGACCCGCTTCGTGCTGCGTAAGGCACTCGTTGCCAACCTGCCCGTCATCATCGTGGTCAACAAGACCGACCGTCCCGATGCACGCATCGACGGCGTCGTCTCCGATTCCATGGACCTGCTCCTGGGCCTGGCCTCCGACCTGGCAGACGAAGCTCCGGACCTGGACCTGGACAAGATCCTCAACGTCCCGGTCGTCTTCGCCTCGGGCAAGGCCGGTTTCGCCTCGGTGAACCAGCCCGCCGACGGCACCATGCCGGACAACGAGGACCTCGAGCCGCTGTTCGAGACCATCATCAAGCACGTTCCGGCCCCGACCTACACCGAGGGCGAAGTCCTTCAGGCACACGTCACCAACCTTGACGCTTCCCCGTTCCTGGGTCGCCTGGCGCTGATGCGCATCTTCAACGGCACCCTGCGCAAGGGCCAGCAGGTTGCCTGGGCCCGCCAGGACGGCGAGCTCAAGACCGTGAAGATCACCGAACTGCTGGCCACCAAGGGCCTGACCCGCGTCCCGGCGGAGTCCGCTGGACCGGGCGAGATCGTCGCAGTTGCCGGCATCGAAGACATCATGATCGGCGAGACCCTCACCGACATCGAAAACCCGAAGCCGCTGCCGCTGATCACCGTGGACCCGCCGGCAATCTCGATGACCATCGGTATCAACACCTCGCCGCTGGCCGGCAAGGTCAAGGGTGCCAAGGTCACCGCGCGCCAGGTCAAGGACCGTCTTGACAAGGAACTGATCGGCAACGTTTCGCTGAACATCCTTCCGACCGAGCGCCCGGATGCCTGGGAAGTCCAGGGCCGTGGCGAATTGGCACTGGCCATTCTCGTTGAGCAGATGCGTCGTGAAGGCTTCGAGCTGACCGTCGGCAAGCCGCAGGTTGTTACCAAGATGATCGACGGCAAGCTGCACGAGCCGATGGAGCACATGACCATCGACGTACCCGAGGAATACCTCGGCGCCGTGACCCAGCTGATGGCAGCCCGCAAGGGCCGCATGACCAACATGGCCAACCACGGTACCGGCTGGTGCCGCATGGAGTTCATGGTTCCGGCACGTGGCCTGATTGGCTTCCGCACCCGCTTCCTCACCGACACCCGCGGTGCAGGCATTGCCGCTTCGTTGGCCGAGGGCTACGAGCCGTGGGCCGGTCCGATCGAATACCGCATCAACGGTTCGATCGTGGCTGACCGTTCCGGCGTCGTCACCCCGTTCGCGATGATCAAGCTGCAGGAACGCATGTCCTTCTTCGTGCAGCCGACCTCCGAGGTCTACGAGGGCATGATCGTTGGCGAGAACTCACGCGCCGATGACATGGACGTGAACATCACCAAGGAAAAGCAGCTCACCAACATGCGTGCAGCTTCCTCGGATACCTTCGAGAACATGACCCCGCCGCGCAACCTGACTCTGGAAGAGTCCCTCGAATTCGCCCGTGAGGACGAATGCGTTGAGGTTACCCCGGATGCGATCCGTATCCGCAAGCTCATCCTGAACGCCGGCGACCGCGCGAAGTCTAACCGTGCCCGGGCAAAGTCCTAACAAGGCACCAGGGCTAACCGCCTCCACCCTGGGCAGCGTCCTGGCCGCTTTGGCGGCCGGGGCGCTTGCCGCCGTGGTGGGAACCATCCTTCATGCCTCGTTGGGCTATGCGGGAGACGTGCCGATTCCCTGGGGCGCCGCATTGGCCCTGCTGCTGACGGGCGCCCTGGTCTACTGGGTGGGCCTGCTGCGCGGCAAGCTGTGGGTCAGTGCGCTGGCCGGGCTGGCGACCTACGTGTTCGTGGCATTGATCTCGACCGACACGAACAACCAGATGATCGTCTCGACCCAGTTCTTCAAGATGCTTCCGGGCCCGGCATTGGCCGGCGGCATGTGGGTGTACGGCATCATCGTCCCGGTCATCGTGGCGATCCTGCTGGTCTCCCGGCAATTGCGCGCCGCAACACGTACCCGCGGCTGATCCCGGGTGCTGGCCGATAAGGCCGTCACCCAACGCAACACCAAGCCAACCAATGACAGGACCCCGCAGAGCACGCTCTGCGGGGTCCTGTCATTGGTTGGCGCGGGGGTTAGGCCGCGCCGGTGGTCTTCTTGGCGGACTTCACATCCAGGTGGTGTGCCAGGAACAACGAGGTGGCCACACCGTCGGTATCCGAGTCGCGCATGGCGTAGTCCTCGATCACTGCATGGATGCGTGACATCATTTCCTTCTGGGTGCTTTCGCTGAGCTTCAGGCCCACGCGCAGGACCTGGATTTCCTGCGGAGCCAGTCCGTCGATTTCCTGCAGGAACGTGTCGACGAGCAGCGGAGCGGCATCCGGCAGCTTGGTGCCCCACGACAGCTTGGTGCTTCGGTACGGCACTTCCTTGGCGCCGCGGTTGCCGCGGCGCGTCTCCTCGGCGGCGAGGAATCCGTTGGAGAGCAGCGTGCGCACATGGTGCAGCGACGTCGCCGGATTGATGTCCAGCATGTCGGCTATTTCCTTGTTGGTGCGCGATTCGTGCAAGCAAAGTCGCAGGATGCGAAGGCGGAGCGGGGAGCTCAACGCCCTGGCACGGGCCTGTACTTCTTCATCTGTGGCCATGGTTTAAGCATACGGGAAATCACGCCACTGATTGAATGTTTCAAATCGCTCGGCGTGTGTGTTTCGGGGGGCGCTGTCAACGGCGCTGCCGCCGGTCAGGCGGGGGAGGAACCGTCTTGGCGTGGGTGATCCGGGCGCGTTCGATGGACACCGGACCGCCGCGGGTCTCGAGGACCACATGGGTCTCGGTCACCGACTGCACGTTTCCCAGGGCATCGGACAGCCGCTCGCCGGCGCTTCCCTGCTCGTCGGGTGCCAGGCGATAGCGAATGACCACGCGGGTGCCCGAGGGAATCGTGGCGAAGAGATCCGGATCCATGTCTTGAGTCTAGGCCGGGGCGTAACATGACACCGTGAGTCAGGGATGGATGTGTGCGAGGCCACATTCATGGCGGGGGTGCCGTTCGACCGGGCAAAGCGGCCCCAACGGGACTAAGCTATTGGAGAGCATGCATAGCCGCGTGCCGCATGACCAGACAGTTCATGATCCGTTGTAAAGGAAGGCCCCGGGTACCGTGACCTACATCATCGCCCAGCCGTGCGTCGACGTCAAAGACAAGGCGTGCATCGAGGAATGCCCCGTGGATTGCATCTACGAAGGCGAACGCTCGCTGTACATCCACCCCGATGAATGCGTTGACTGCGGCGCCTGCGAACCGGTATGCCCGGTGGAGGCCATTTACTACGAGGACGATGTCCCCGACCAGTGGGCCGAGTACTACAAGGCCAACGTGGAGTTCTTCGACGAGGTCGGTTCCCCGGGCGGCGCGGCCAAGCTGGGCAACATGGGCATCGACCACCCCATCATTTCCGTCCTTCCGCCCCAGGCCCAGGACTGAACGCCACCACCATGCTGACGCTCCCTGACTACCCGTGGAACGCCCTTGCCCCCTACGCGGCCCGCGCCGCCGAGCACGAGGGCGGTGCCGTGAACCTTTCCATCGGCACCCCCGTGGACCCCACACCCGAAATCATCATCCGGGCACTGCGCGAGAGCGCGAACGCCCCGGGATACCCCACCACCCACGGCACGCCGGAGCTGCGCGAGGCCATCGTGAATTGGTTCGGGCGCCGCCGCGACGTGCGTGGCCTGGCCACGGACGACGTCATGCCCACCGTCGGCTCCAAGGAACTGGTGGCCTGGCTGCCGCTGCTCCTGGGCCTGGGGGCGGGCGACCTGGTGGTCCGCCCGCTGGTTGCCTACCCGACGTACGACATCGGTGCGCAATTGGCCGGCGCCGACTCCATCGCGGCCGATTCGCTGGCGGGGCTCTCTGAGGACGACCGTGCGCGCGTGAAGCTCGTGTGGGTGAATTCCCCGGGCAACCCCACCGGCATCGTCCGCGGCGCTGCCGAACTCAAGGCGCTGGTGGATGACGCCCGCTCGCTGGGCGCTGTCGTGGCCTCGGACGAATGTTACGCCGAGCTTGGCTGGGGCGAGCACGAGGACGGGGTGCCGAGCATCCTCCACGACTCGGTCTCCGGTGGCGACATGAGCGACCTGCTGTGCGTCTACTCCCTGTCCAAGCAGTCGAACCTCGCCGGATACCGTGCTGCCTTCGTGGCCGGGGCACCGAACCTGATGCCCGCACTGGTCAACAACCGCAAGCACGCGGGGATGATCGTACCGGCCCCGGTCCAGGCTGCCATGGTCGCCGCCCTAAACGACGACGAGCACGTCAAGGCGCAAAAAGATCTGTACCGTGCACGCCGTGACCTCCTGGTTCCGGCCCTCGGCGCCTTCGGCTTGCGCATCGTGGACTCGGTCGGCGGGCTCTATCTGTGGTGCACCGCGGACGAGGACTGCTGGACCACCCTGGGACGGCTCGCGGACCTGGGCATCGTGGCAGGACCCGGCGCGTTCTACGGGACGGCCGGGGAGAAATTTGTCAGGATCGCGCTCACCGCCAGCGACGAACGGATCCACAGCGCCGTTGAACGGCTTAATGCGGCAGCCTGAACGGCAAACGTGACCAACCAATTAGTGTCAAGAGCCTACTAAACGGTAGCGTGACAGTGATTACTGACCATCGGATTCATCTGCATTCCGGTTAGGAGAGACAATGACGGAAAACAATTCTGCTCAGCTCAGCTTCGGCGGCAACAGCATCGAACTCCCTGTTGTGCCCGCGGTAGAAGGCAACAATGGCTTTAACATCGCCCCCCTGTTGAAGGCGACAGGCGGCGTGACGTACGACCCGGGCTTCATGAACACTGCGGCAACCAAGTCCGCGATCACCTTCATCGATGGCGATGCGGGGATCCTGCGCTACCGCGGTTACCCGATCGAACAGCTGGCCGAGAAGTCCAGCTTCCTGGAGACCAGCTACCTGCTGATCTACGGCAACCTGCCCTCGGCCACCGAGCTGGAGGAATTCGACCAGAAGATCCGCCGGCACACGCTGCTGCACGAAGAGCTCAAGGGCTTCTTCGGCGGCTTCCCGCGCGACGCGCACCCGATGCCGGTGCTCTCCTCGGCCGTTTCCGCCCTCTCCACCTGGTACCAGGATTCGTTGGATCCGTTCAACGAGGAACAGGTCGAGCTCTCGACCATCCGCCTGCTGGCCAAGATGCCGGTGCTTGCCGCCTACGCGCACAAGAAGTCCATCGGGCAGGCACTGCTCTACCCGGACAACTCGATGAACCTGGTCGAGAACTTCATGCGCTTGAGCTTCGGCCTCGCCGCCGAGCCGTATGACTTGGATCCGGTCATGGTCAAGGCCCTTGACCAGCTGCTGGTCCTGCACGCGGACCACGAGCAGAACTGCTCCACCTCCACGGTGCGCCTGGTCGGTTCCTCGAACGCGAACATGTTCGCATCGGTCTCCGCCGGAATCAACGCACTCTTCGGCCCCGCCCACGGCGGCGCCAACGAGGCAGTGCTGAAGATGCTGCGCCAGATCCAGTCCGAGGGCCTGAAGCCCGCCGACTTCATGGAGAAGGTCAAGAACAAGGAAGACGGCGTCCGCCTCATGGGCTTCGGACACCGCGTCTACAAGAACTACGATCCGCGCGCCAAGATCATCAAGAACACGGCCCACGAGATCCTCGGGAAGCTCGGCGGCAACGACGAGCTGCTGGACATCGCGATGTCCCTCGAAGAGCGCGCGCTCAACGACGACTACTTCATCTCGCGCAAGCTCTACCCGAACGTCGACTTCTACACCGGCCTGATCTACAAGGCCATGGGTTTCCCGGAGAAGATGTTCACCGTGCTGTTCGCCATCGGACGTCTGCCGGGCTGGATCGCGCAGTGGCGTGAAATGATCCAGGATCCGGAAATGAAGATCGGGCGCCCGCGCCAGCTCTACATCGGCGAGTCGGAGCGCACCTACCCGAACCGCTAAGTCGGTCCGGAGCCGCAGCGGGGAAGGGATCCCGCCGCGCGAACCGCGGCAATGCAAGCCCAGGGGGCCGGCATCGTTGAAGGAGATGTATCCTTCAGCGGTGCCGGCCCCCCTTTGCCGTGAACGGCCGGCTGCACGCTGATCCCCGGACTTGCGGGGCTTTTGTGCCATTTCGGGCTTATCCTAGATTTAGGCAGGGGATTTAACGGAAACGGGTGTGCACATATGGTGCTGGAGTCTGGTTCGGGTTGGAAGGTTTCGGCCGATATCGACAAGGAGATGTTGCTGGCGCTATATTTCCGGGATTTGGCGGCCATCGAGCCGATGGGGGCAATGTCCCTCGCGCCGCTGAGTCCCAGGGTCAAGCCGGCTGCCGCGCGGGAGCTGTCCGAGAATGCCGCCGGAGAACTGCGCCAGGAATGGCAAAGCTGGTGGGAGCAGATCCTGGCCAACGGCCAACCGACCATCGACATCCACGCGGAACCCGACTTTCCGGGCTTCTCCGATTCACCGAGCCTGCAACACCTCTTGCGTGCTCACTACGGCAACGCCTACACCTGGACGCAGAACAGGGTGGGGGAGTACCGGGATTACTGCGTCGACAACACCAAGGAGCGGCTCCAGCTCTTGGCGCATCTCTTCGCCGAACGGGAGCTGGAGGGCAAGAACCTCGATGACCTGCATCTGAAGCTGGTCGAGCTGCCGCTGGCCGAGCGTCGCGCCTGGTTCGTTGAACCGGACACGGTGATCCTGAGCCAGGAACTGATGCGGGATGCGACGCTTTTCCGCAGCTACCTGCAGCCCATTATCGACCTGATGACCTAGGCGCAGGGTTTCGGCGTTATTTCGCGGAACCTGCCAGGGAGATGATGACGTAGCCGTCCGTGGTCGCCGCCGGCACCCAGCGGCCCTCGGAGCGGTTCCACACCAGTCCCGCGTAGGAGACCGACTCGGTTTGGTGCTTCTGCGCGTTGGCCACGGCCCACTGGGCGATGGCCCAGCCCTGGTCGCCGCGTACGGCGATGCGCACGCGGTTTCCGGCCAGGTCGTCGGTCTTCTGGCCCGTGGCCGCCAACAGGTCGGCCGCCACCGTCGTGGCCGAGCCGGCACCATCCGTCGGGCGCAGCGTGCAATTGAGCGTCGAGGGGGAGGCCCCGGTGAGCGCCGAGGCAAACGCGCTGGCCTCTTCCTCATGCTTGGCGTAGGCCTGCGGGTAGGCGGAGCGCTGCACCTTTTGCGCCGCGTCGGTCAGGGCCATCGACTCGTAGTCAAAGGTCTCCAGCTCCTGGAAGAAGCGGTTGGCGGCATAGACCGGATCCTGGACCTGCTCCTCGGTGCCCCAGCCCATGGACGGGCGCTGCTGGAACAGGCCGCGCGAATCCGGGCCGGCGTTGTCGCCGTAGTCGATGTTGGTGAGCTTGGATTCCTGCATCGAGGTGGCGATCGCGATGGTGGCTGCACGGGTGGGCATCTTCCGCTTGGTGGCCGCAGCGGCGATCACCGCGGCGTTCGACGCCTGGTCCGGTGTCAGGGTGTGCAGCGTCGAACCCACCAGCGCGGTGCATTTCTGGCGTACCACCGTGGCATCGATCCCGATGAAGTTCACCGCGGCGTAGAGCCCACCGCCGATGAGCCCCATGGCAAGCACCAGGGCCAAAAAGGTGCGGCCCCAGCGTCGGGGCCCGCGGTGCCGACCATGATGCCGGTCGGCATGCCGCGAGCCCAACGAGAGCACGCGTTGGTGTGCGTCAGTTGGCATGCAGGACGCTGTTCAATTCCACATGTTGGCCGGCCCGCGGCAGCGCCTCCACGGCACCGGTGAGCGAGTTGCGGCGGAAGAGCAGGTTCGGAACTCCGGAAAGTTCAACGGCCTTGACCACGGTGTTCCCGAGCTGGACGCGGGTTCCGGCGGTGACGTAGAGGCCGGCTTCGACGACCGAGTCGTCCCCGATGGAAATGCCGACGCCGGAGTTTGCGCCAAGCAGCACGCGTTCGCCGATGACGATCCGTTCCTTGCCTCCGCCGGAGAGGGTCCCCATGATGGAGGCACCGCCGCCAACATCCGAACCGTTGCCCACCACGACCGAGGCGGAGATCCTGCCCTCGACCATCGAGGCGCCCAGGGTGCCGGCATTGAAGTTCACGAAGCCCTCGTGCATGACGGTGGTGCCCGATGCCAGGTGCGCACCCAGGCGGACGCGGCCGCCGTCGGCAACGCGGACCCCTGCGGGAACGACGTAATCGAGCATCCGGGGGAACTTGTCGACCCCGTAGACGGTCAGGGCACCGCGCGGGCGCAGGCGCAGGCGGGTGCGTTCGAAGTCTGCTACTGCGCAGGGTCCGAAGTTCGTCCACACGACGTTTTGGAGCAGGCCGAAGGCCCCGTCGAGGTTGACGTTGTTGGGGGTCACCAGTCGGTGGGAGAGCAGGTGCAGGCGCAACCAGACATCCGCGGTGTCAGCGGGGGCAACGTCGAGGTTGATTTCAAGGGCGATCACGGCCTGCGTGGTGCCACGCCCGTCATCGTCCCGGGCGGCGGCAGCCAGGTCCCCGGAAATCTGCGCGGCGTCTTCCAGGACACCGACGACGGGATTGGGGAACCACGCGTCCAGCACCGAGCCGTCGGCGGCATAGGTGGCCAGGCCGTGGGCCGAGGCGATCCTGAGGTCGTGTGTGGAGGCGTGCGTGGATGGGGTGTCTACCGGAGTCATGAATCAATCCTAGCGCGGCCCCGGGTACTAATCTTGGATTGTGCACAGCAAACCCAGCCCCGCAAACCCCGCCGCCCCCGCCACGCCCATTGACCTGGACCTGCGCGAAGACGTGGCGGACCTGACCGCCCGGCTGATGGACATCGAGTCCGTCTCCGGGAACGAGACCGCCCTGGCGGACGCCATTGAAGCGGCCCTGCGCCGGATCCCGGGCCTGTCGCTGCACCGCGACGGGGACTCGATCGTGGCCCGCACGACGCTGGGCCGGGCGGAGCGGGTGATCCTGGCCGGCCACCTTGACACCGTGCCGCTGCCCACGACCCCTGGTGCCCGGGGGACAGTGCCGGTGAGCTGGGAGGGGGAGACCCTCTACGGCCGCGGCGCGACCGACATGAAGGGCGGGGTGGCGGTGCAGCTTGCCCTGGCTGCCACGCTGCAGGACCCGAACCGGGACGTCACCTACATCTTCTACGACCACGAGGAAGTCGAGGGCTCCAAGTCGGGCCTGGGCCGGCTCTTCCGCAACTGCCCGGAACTGCTCGGCGGCGATTTCGCCATCCTGCTTGAACCCACCGACGGCACCGTGGAGGGCGGCTGCAACGGCACCAGCCGCTACAAGGTGCGCACCCGCGGCGTCGCCGCCCACTCGGCCCGCGCCTGGATGGGCGAAAACGCCATCCACGCCGCCGCACCCATCCTGGCGATCCTGGCCGGCTACACGCCCCAGACCGTGGAGGTCGACGGACTGGAATTCCGCGAGTCGCTCAATGCAGTCCGCATCAACGGCGGCATCGCCGGCAACGTGATTCCTGACTACTGCGAGGTCGAGGTCAACTACCGCTTCGCCCCCGACAAGGACGTGGAGGCCGCCGAGGCCCACGTGTTCGAGCTCTTTGAGGGATTCGAGATCGTCCGCACCGATGGTGCCGGCGGTGCCCGGCCCGGGCTGCGGCATCCTGCAGCAGCCTCCTTCGTTGAAGCGGTGGGCCAGATCCCGAAGCCGAAGTTCGGGTGGACCGATGTCGCCCGCTTCTCGGCGCTGGGCATTCCCGCGGTCAACTTCGGTCCGGGCGATGCCCTGCTGGCGCATTCGGACGACGAACATGTCACCCGCACCGCCATCCACGACTGCCTGGCCGCACTGCGCCGCTGGCTAGGCGAAGCCCCCTCCGCCTAGCACCCCCCGGATCCCGGCGCGCCGCCGGGATCCATCACCGGCGCAAAAGGGCCGGGCGACATTCGACGTCTCGTGGATCACGAGACCGACTGCCGCCCGGCCCTTTTCGCCGTGCTGTGACCTGTCCGGGTTGGCCTAGGTGGCCGGACCTCCGGGAACCTTGGTGCTCAGGTCGGCGACCACCACCGGCACTGCCGGGTCCATGGGCTTGCCCGCGCTGATGCCGCGGCTGCTGAGCCGGCCCGCGACCACGGAGGCCAGCTTCGAGAGAGCGAAGTTGATCAGGATGAAGATGGCTGCCACCACCACGAGTGCCTGAAGCACGTTGGCGTTGCCCGTGCCGATGAGCCTGCCGTTGAAGAGCAACTCGTTGAAGTTGATGATGTACCCCAGCGCGGAGTCCTTCAGGATGACCACGAACTGGCCGATCAGCGCCGGCAGCATCGCGATGAGTGCCTGCGGGATCTCAACGTTGCGCAGCGACTGCCCGCGGGTCAGGCCAATGGCGATGCCCGCCTCGCGCTGGCCCTTGGGCAGGCCGAAGACGCCCGAGCGAATCAACTCGGCAACGATCGATCCGTTGTACAGCGTCAGGCCCACGACCACCGCGACGAACGGCGAGTCGCTGGGGGCCACGATCCCGGAGCGAGCCAGGATGATCCAGAGGAAGATCATCATCAGCAGCACCGGCACCGCACGGAAGAACTCCACGACAATGGAGCTGATCCAGTTGACCACCTTGTTGGTGGACAGGCGCCCGATGCCAAAGATGAACCCGAATATCAAGGACGTGACGATGGCAACTGCCGCGGCGCGCAGGGTGTTCAGCAGGCCGGGGACGATGTAGTTCTCCCAGATGGAGCCCTCACCGAACACCGACCACTTCTCGGCAGTCAACTGACCGGCATCGTTCAGGACCTTATACAGGTAGTAGACCAGAAGGATAGCCAGCAGCACGCCGATGACGTTGATGACGAGGACGCGGCGCCGGGCCTTGGGCCCGGGCGCGTCGAACAGAACGGATTCGGAGACTTTCATCGTGCCACCGCCAACTTCTTGGATAGGTACGTGGTGAGCAAGCCAACGGGGATCACGACGATCACGAAGAACACGGCGATGGTGAGGAAGATCAGGATCCCGACATCGGCGCGGAACTCAAGCATGGTCTTCATGAGGCCCGAGATCTCGGCCACCGAACCTGCCACGGCGACCGTCGTGTTCTTGATCAACGCGATCAGCACGTTGCCCAGCGGGGCAATGGCCCCGCGGAAGGCCTGCGGCAGGATGACCAGGCGTGCGGCGGGCAAGAAGCTCAGCCCGATGGCGCGGGCCGCCTCGGCCTGGCCCAGCGGCACGGTGTTGACGCCTGAACGAATGGCCTCACACACAAAGGCGGAGTGGTAGATCGTCAAACCGAGAATGGCGATCTGGAAGAAGTTGAGATTGAAATCCGAGCTGAACTGGACCCTGAACACGCCAAAGAGAACCAACACGCCAAAGGCCATGATGATGGTCAGCGGGGTGTTTCGGAAGATGTTCACGTAAGAGGTTCCGAAGGCGCGGAAGCTTGGTACCGGCGAAATACGCATCAATGCCAAGAGTGTGCCCAGGACCAACGACCCGATGGCTGCCCAAAATGTCAGCTGCAGGTTGCCCCAGAAGGCGGACATCATTTGTCCGCCGTATTCATCCCATAGGGAAAGGTAGCCTTGCATGGCTTACTCCTTTAGGGTGCGATTGAGGTAGGTCCCATCCGGCGCGGATCGCGCGCCGGATGGGACCTGTGAGAACGATCAGTGTCTAGGCGCAGGCTTCGGGCTTCGGAGGGTTCATTTCGGCGTTGGGCGTGTAGCCGGTGCCCTCTGTGTTGGCCTGAAGCGCCTTTTCCCATTCGCCGGATTCGATCATCTTGGTGATGGCGGTGTTGATGTCGGCGCAGGTGGTGGCGTCCTTGCTCAGGCCGACACCGTACTTCTCCTCGGAGAAGGTGTTGCCCACAACCTTGAACTTGCCCTTGTTGGCCTCGGTGGCAGCAAGGCCGGCCAGGATGATGTCATCGGTGGTGACTGCGTCGATGCCACCGGTTTCCAGCAGTCCGAGGCAGTCGGCGTAGCCGCCCTGTTCAACCAGCGCCACGCCGGGGTAGGAGTCGGAGACCTTCTGTGCAGAAGTCGAACCCGTCACCGAGCAAAGCTTCTTGCCGGTCAAGGTCTCCGGGCCGGTGATGGAGGAGTCGTCCTGGCGGACCAATAGGTCCTGGCCGGCGACGAAGTAGGGGCCGGCGAAGGCCACGCGCTCCTTGCGGGTGTCGGTGATCGAGTAGGTCGCGAAGATCATGTCGAGCTGCTTGGTTTCCAGCAGGGTTTCGCGGTTTGCAGACGGGGCGGAGACCCATTCGATCTTGTCTTCCGCGAAGCCAAGTTCATTGGCAACGTACTTGGCGACATCGACGTCGAAACCTGTGTAGGCCTCGCCGTCCTTGAAGCCGAGACCTGGCTGGTCGAACTTGATGCCGATCTTGATAGTGTCACCATCGGCGGTTTCGCCGCCGGATCCGCCACAACCGGTCAGGGCCAGGGCCCCGGCTGCTGCCATGGCTGCTACTGCTGAAATGCGAGACTTACGCATCGTTTCTCCTTGTTGTGATCAAGGATGAGAGCGAGTTTCCCATCCATCGAAGTAAGAGTGTCGTTGAACGTCTTTAGTTGGTGATGAGCTTGCCGAGGAAATCCTTGGCCCGCGCACTCTCCGGATTGGTGAAGAACTTGTCGGGGGTGGATTCCTCGACGATCAGGCCATCGGCCATGAAGATCACGCGGTCGGCGGCCTTTCGGGCGAATCCCATCTCATGGGTCACCACGATCATCGTCATGCCTTCCTTGGCGAGGCCAATCATCGTGTCAAGGACTTCGTTGATCATTTCGGGGTCCAAGGCAGACGTCGGCTCGTCAAAGAGCATGACCTTCGGACGCATGGCGAGTGCGCGGGCAATGGCCACGCGTTGCTGCTGGCCACCGGAAAGCTGTGCGGGGAGCTTGTCCTTCTGGTTGGCAACACCGACGCGTTCAAGCAGGGACATCGCGAGCTTGTCGGCATCCGACTTCTTCATCCCCTTGGCCTTGATCGGGCCCAGGGTGACATTCTCCAGAATGGTTTTGTGTGCAAAGAGATTAAATGACTGGAACACCATGCCGACGTCTGCACGCAGCTTGGCCAGCATTTTGCCTTCTTCGGGCAACACCTTGCCATCGATTTCGATGGATCCGGTATCGATGGTTTCGAGTCGATTGATGGTGCGGCATAGGGTCGACTTCCCTGAACCGGATGGGCCCAGTACGACGACGACTTCTCCCTTGCTGACTTCAAGGTTGATGTTCTGTAGAACATGGAGGTGGCCATAGTGCTTGTTTACCCCGGAGAGCCTGACGATGGGAGTCAGGTCCGGGTTAGCGCTATTCGAGTGGGAATCAGTGCTCATGACAAGAACACTATCCGAAGTGACGCGCTTCACGACCATCATTTGGCCAGTCGATGCCAAATCTTTGCCTAAAGGGGCCGTGACGCGGCCGGTCGGACCGGGAATTGCCATTACAGTGGAGGGCATGCATCGCCAGAATTCGCAATCGAAGAGCTTTGATTCCCTGCCCGATCCGGCACGCCGAAAAGGTTCGGTGGTGTTGCGTCGCTCGCAAGCCAAAACCGAGCAGTCGGATGCCTATCTTCTTGATACGCGCGAGGATCAGGATTTCACCCACTCCGATCCGTGGCGAGTTTTGCGCATCCAGAGTGAATTCGTTGAAGGATTCGGCGCCCTTGCCGGTTTGGGGCCGGCGATCAGCGTCTTCGGCTCCGCCCGCACTCCGCGTGGGTCGGAGCGCTACAACCAAGCCGAGAAAATCGGCGAGCTCATTGCGGCCGCCGGGGTGGCAGTGATAACCGGTGGCGGCCCCGGGGCCATGGAGGCAGCAAACAAGGGTGCGGTTGCCGCCGGCGGCATTTCGGTCGGCCTGGGTATTGAGCTGCCCTTCGAAACCGGACTCAACGAGTGGGTCGACCTCGGAATCAACTTCCGCTACTTCTTCGCAAGAAAAACAATGTTCGTCAAGTACTCACAAGGGTTCATCGTCTTGCCTGGCGGTTATGGAACATTGGATGAACTCTTTGAGGCGCTGACCTTGGTGCAAACCGAAAAGGTGACCGGATTCCCGATTGTTTTGGTCGGCATCGCATATTGGAGCCCGCTTTTGGAATGGCTGCGAAACACCGTTGCGGTGGAAGGCGCTATTTCCGTTTCAGACCTTGACTTGGTTCACATCACCGACGACGTCGAAGAAGCTGTGGATATTGTTGTTAATTCGGCCAGGCCCAATGGCTTTGTCGCAGGGGACTAAGACCCGACGGCCGATCGCAAACTACTGAGGAGCGCAAGTTGGTTTACATGCTGCTGGTGGTCGCCATCGTCATACTCGGTGCCGCAGTGTTGCTTGGTGTTGGAGTCCGGCGGACCCGCGCGGGCCAGGACGGGCGACGGTTTGAGCCGTTCAACGTCCCGATCCAAGGGCTGGTCGAGCCGGTGGCCAGTCTGCCGCCGGTGCTTCTTCCCGAGCGGCCGAGCGCCGAGGATGTCGAGAACGTGAGCTTTTCGCTGGGGCTCCGCGGATATCGATGCGACCAGGTTGATGAGGTCCTCGATGTCCTTTCGGCCGAGATTTCTCGGTTGCATGAGGTCATCGCGGCACACGGAAAAGGGCTTGTGATTAGCAACACGAGCCATTCTTCGGAATAATGGAAGGTAGCAAGTTGAAAGCGGATCAAGAATTTCCGGGTTCGCCGATTAACTCACCACCGGGTGAAGGCCCAAAAAAATCCTTTACCTCAAATGAAAGGGAACAGCGCTAATGGCTGCGATGAAACCACGTACCGGGGATGGTCCGATGGAGGTCACGAAGGAAGGCCGTAGCCTGATCATGCGCGTACCGATTGACGGTGGCGGACGTCTGGTTGTTGAGCTCAATGCCGACGAGGCCGCCGAGCTGCGCGATTGCTTGGTAGGTGCCACCGAGTAGGACTTGGTGTCGGAATGCTGCGGGGCGGGGACTTGGCCGATACGGCCAGTGCCCGCCCCTTGGTGTGTCGGGCTGCGGTCGAAACCAAGGGGCGGGACTCCCTGTGGCACTTCGCGGGCTCCCGTGGTGCGGGGTGCTCGCTAGCCGATGCGGGCGGCGAGCTGGAGGCCGAGCCCGGTGGGAACCAGAGAGCTGACAAAGCGCTCATCCTCACGCAGTACGCGGGTCGCATTGCGCGTGGCCACGGTGCTGGGCTGGCGCACGGCCGGCTTGGGAACGCGATGCTGGTCGAAGGCGTCGTGCACGATGACCAGGCCGCCGACCTTGACCAAGCGGATGCCCTGGTTGACGTACTCCATGAGGTGCGTCTTGTCCGCATCGATGAACACCAGGTCGTAGGCACCGTCGGTGAGGCGGGGCAGCACTGCCTGCGCACGGCCCGAAATGGCGCGGGTGCGTGACCCGTCGACCCCCGCTTCGTGGAAGGCGGCGCGGGCGGCGGCCAGATGGTCGACATCGATGTCAATCGTCGTCAGCGCGGAATGCTTCCCCGCCCCGCGCAGCAGGCTGGTGCCCGAGACCCCGACGCCGGTGCCGATTTCCACCATGTTCCTGGCGCCGGAGATGGCGGCCAGGACGGAGAGGAAATTGGCCGTGGCCGCTCCCACGGACTCAACACCCAGCTCGCGGCCGCGCTCGCGGGCCCGCTCCAGCACCGCATCTTCCTGGGTCTGGGCCTGCGCGTATGTCCAGCTACTAAAGATGTCCAGGTTCATGGTTGTGCGGCAAATCCTTCGAGTGGTGCGTTGCGGGCTGGTGGCCTTGCCCCGACCCGGAGGCGACAGTGGCAATGGACGGCATCCCAGCTGACACCGCCAGCCCCCATCCTATCCTTGTACCGCGCCCTGTCAGGGGTGAAACCGAAACATTGAAGCGGCACAGGTTGCTTTCAGCTTCCGCTCAGGAGCCTGCGCGAGACTTGTGGACGTGAACGCATCGAATTTCTCCTTGGCCAGCGACGTACGCTCCCTCGACGAGCCTGCCGAACTCGAAGTGCCGACGTGGGATGAAATCGTCAAGGACCACTCGCCGCGCGTCTACCGCCTGGCATACCGCCTGACGGGCAACCGGCAGGACGCAGAGGACCTGGCGCAGGAAACCTTCGTGAGGGTCTTCCGCTCGCTGCACACCTTCACCCCGGGAACCATCGGGGGCTGGCTGCACCGCATCACCACGAACTTGTTCCTGGACCAGGCGCGGCGCAAGTCCCGCATCCGCTTTGACGGGCTTGCCGAGGACGCCGAGGCCAAGATCCCCGGGACCGCACCCGGACCGGAACGCAGCTTTGAATACAACAACCTGGATATCGACGTCCAGGCCGCACTCGACGGGCTGAGTCCCGAATTCCGGGCGGCAGTGGTCCTGTGCGACCTCGAGGGTCTGTCCTACGAAGAAGTCTCCGAGGCGCTGAACGTCAAGCTCGGCACCGTTCGCTCCCGTATCCACCGTGGCCGTGGGATGCTGCGCGAAAAACTGGCGCACCGCAATCCGGCCACCAGGCCCGCAGCCACCAGGGCCTTGCCCAAGATCCGGCGGACGATCCCGGGAGTGCGCTAGGGCATGCATCGGTATGAACGCTGGATGGGCGACTACGTGGACGGCCGGCTGAACGGTCGTCGCGCCAAGGCCCTGGAGAAGCACGTCCCGGGTTGCGCCGCGTGCTCGGCTGCGTTGAACAACTGGCAGCGCGGTCCTGTTTCCGCGCCGAAGTCCGCCGAAAGTCCCGCCGTGCCGCTGAACGCCCAGACCCTGCTCGGTGCCCACTACGCGCTGCCCCACGAGCGCGGTGCGCGAGGTTCCCGGACGAACGGATTCGTGCCCATGGCGGTGTTGTTGCTGGTCTTCGCCCTGGTGGGCGCGATCGCGGCGATGTCCTGGGTCCTGGGTGCACAGGCCGCGCAGGGTGCCTCCAAGGGCGATCCGGCGGAGTCCTGGAACGCCTCGGCCCGCACCCTGGATACGGATACCATCACCCAATTGCGCCAGGCCGGTTGGACCTGCCCGGTCATTGAAGCTGCGGGGTTCACCCTTACCTCCGCCAGCGGGGTGCTGGTGGGCGGCGAGGCGACGGTGACGCTGGTGCTCAGCGACGAGGAACACACCGTGGAGCTGGCCGAGACGCGCACCCTGGCCAGTGCCGTGAAGGCGCCGCTGCAGACCACGAAGGCCGCTTCGGCCAGCACCGATCCGACCTCCGGCATGCTGACCGAGCTGGGCCGCCGCCTGGGTGCCAAGGCGGCTGCCGCCGTCACGTATGCTGGGGGAACCGCCACACTGAACATGGAAGACGTCAGATACGAAGTCTCCTCCGACATGTCCAAGGCCGACGTGGAACAGGTCCTGCAGCGGCTGGTGGTCGGTGAACATACGCGCATCGTGTCGCTGGATCCCTCCACCGAGAAATTATCGCAACGCCTGCTGCGGGGCTTCTCCCGCCTCATGGTTTTGGACTTCAAATAGGCAATGGCCTCATCGCAGCTCGAAAGCAGGTAGTCTACAAGGGTGTTTTTGGGAATCAATGGCAGTGAACTGCTGGTGCTTGCGGTGCTCGCGGTGGTTATTCTGGGACCCGAGAAACTGCCGGAGTATGCCGCGCAACTGGCGCGCCTGGTCAAGGAACTGCGCCGCATGGCCACCGGTGCCAAGGAGCAGTTGCGCGAGGAGGTCGGCGACGACATCGCCGACATGGACTGGCGCAAGCTTGACCCGCGCCAATACGACCCGCGCAGGATCATCAAGGACGCGCTACTCGAGGACTTCGAGGACGCGGTGTCTGCCGTGAAGGAAACCCCGGTCGCGCGGCAACGCTCGGTGGCCACTGCGAAGGTCGCCCCGCTGGCCCCGCACGAGCCGGCGCCCTTTGACAGCGAGGCAACGTAGCCCAAGCCCGGTAGCGTAACCACGGCAGGCACTCCAGGCGGCATCCTTCGAGGGAGGCCGCCTTTTGTGTTGTCCGGGACCTGTCCGGGCCTCGAGGCCGGCAGCAGGCGTCGGGCAGGTCATGCGTTCCGCCTCAGTGCTGAGTGGTCGGCTGCGGCTGCCAAGGGCCGGTCGTGGGGACCGGGGCTCCTAGCGCGGGGTGACGCCCAGCTTCAGTCCTGCCAGGCCGCGTGGGCGGTGCGTGAGGCCGCGGGCCATCTCGATGATCTGTGCGGCGGCGGGGGAGTCCGGGTGGGAAAGCACCAGTGGCACACCGGTATCGCCCCCGACGCGCAGCAGCGGGTCAAGTGCGACTTGCCCCAGCAGCGGGACCTCGGTGTCCAGCACCAGCGACAGGCGCTGCGCGAGTTCCGCCCCGCCGCCGGAACCGAAGATCTCCAGAAGCGACCCGTCGGGCAGCACCATGGCGCTCATGTTCTCGATGACGCCCACGACCTTCTGTCCGGTCTGGACGGCGATCGACCCGGCGCGCTCGGCGACCTGGGCCGCCGCCGCCTGCGGGGTGGTGACCACCACCAACTCGGAACCGGGCAGAAGCTGGGAGACGGAGATGGCGATGTCCCCGGTGCCCGGGGGCAGGTCCAATAGCAGCACGTCCAGGTCCCCGAAGTGCACATCGGTCAGGAATTGCTCCAGCGCGCGGTGCAGCATCGGGCCGCGCCAGATCACCGGCTTGTTGTCGTCGATGAACATGCCGATGGAAATGACCTTCACCCCGTGGGCCACCGGCGGCAGGATCATCTCATCCACGCGGGTCGGCTTGGCCCCGGGGATGCCCAGCAGCCCGGGGATGGAAAAGCCGTGCACGTCGGCGTCGATGAGCCCGACGCGCAGCCCGTCGGCGGCCATGGCGCAGGCCAGGTTGGCGGTCAGCGAGGACTTGCCGACCCCGCCCTTGCCGCTGGCGATCGCGATCACGCGGGTCAGCGAGGCCGGGTCCGAGAACGGGACGGAGCGGCTTTTGAGCGACTCGCGCAGGGCCGCGCGCTGCTCGGGGCTCATGACCCCGAGGGCGACCTCGACGCGGCCGACGCCGGGCACCGCGGACAGGGCGGCCGCGACGTCGTTTTCAATGGTGGAGCGCATCGGGCAGCCGGCGATGGTCAGCAGCACCGTGACCCGTGCGGTGCCCTCGGACAGGATGGCGGATTCGACCATGCCGAGCTCGGTGATGGGCCGGCGCAGTTCGGGGTCCTGGACGGCGGAGAGTGCTTCAAGGAGCCGGGGCTCGAGGGTCATGGCGTGTCGTTCCTCCGGGGGCGCGACCGGCGGCCAGGTGCCCGCGGGGGCACCTGCGGGATGAGGCCGGTGTTGGTCGAGCTGCGGTCGCGCCGCTTGGTGGTCTTGGCGCGGAGGTTCAGTTCCTCGCCGTCGGTGGTTTCCAGCAGGTCCTCGAGGGCCGAGCGCAATTCGGAGCGAACGTAGTCGCGGGTTGCCACGTCGCGCAGGGCGATGCGCAGGGCGGCGAGTTCCCGGGTGAGGTACTCGGTGTCTGAGAGGTTGCGTTCGGCCCGCCCGCGGTCCTCGGTCAGCGATACCCGGTCGCGGTCGTCCTGCCGGTTCTGCGCCAGCAGCAGCAGCGGGGCGGCGTAGGAGGCCTGCAGCGAGAGCATCAGCGTGAGCGCCGTGAAGCCCAGTGCCGCGGAGTCGAAGCGCCAGCCCTCCGGTGCCAGCGTGTTCCAGATCAGCCAGAACACGCAGAAGATGGTCATGTAGAACAGGAACTGCGGGGTGCCCATGAAGCGCGCGAATTTCTCGGTGCTGGACCCAAACCTGTCGGGGTTGGGGGCAAAGCGCGGGAAGAAGCGGTTGCGGGCGGACATGGGGGTGTCGAGGCCTGTCGAGGCCTGGCGCTTCTCAGCCATGGGAACCTCCGTTCAGGGGTGGTAGGTCGGTGCCGATGGACGGTGCCGGGGCATCGGGTGCGGCGTCGTCGGGATGGTCGTCGTGGGTGCGCCAGTCATCGGGCAGCAGGTGGTCAAGCACGTCATCGACGGTCACCGCGCCGACCAGGCGCCCGTCGTCGTTCACCACGGCCAGCGAGGTGAGGTTGTAGCTGGCCAGGGTGCGGGCGACGTCGGCGACCCCCGCCTGGTCGTCGATGGGTTCGACGTCGGAGTCCAGGATATTGCCCAGGGACTCCGGCGGCGGGGTGCGCAGCAGCGCCTGGATGTGCACGGCGCCCAGATAGCGGCCGGTGGGCGTCTCCAGCGGGGGCCGGGTGACGAAGACGGTGGAGGCCAGGGCGGGGCTTAGCTCCTCGCGGCGCACCGAGGCCAGGGCCTCGGCGACGGTGGCCTCGGGGGAGAGGATCACCGGGACCGGGGTCATCATCGACCCGGCGGTGCCCTCGGCGTACTCGAGCAGGCGGCGCACGTCGCGCGCCTCCTCGGGCTCCATCAATTCCAGCAGTGCGTGCTTGGTGTCCTCGGAGAGCTCGCCCAACAGGTCGGCGGCGTCGTCGGGGTCCATTTCCTCCAGCACGTCTGCGGCGCGTTCCATGTCCAGGGCGGAAATGATCTGCACCTGTTCGTCGTCCGGCATCTCCTGCAGCACGTCGGCCAGCCGCTCGTCCTGGAGTTCGGAGGCGACCTCTACGCGGCGCTTTTGGTTCATCTCGTGCAGCGCGTCGGCGAAGTCGGCGGGCTTCATCTCGTCGTGGGCCGCGACATAGGTGCTGGCTGCCTGCGGTTCGTGCAGCGCGGTGTGCACGATCGCGTCCCAGGGCACCAGCAGCCGCTCGCCGCGCGCCCGGCGCAGGCCCAGCAGACCGCCGGCGGGGTCTCCGCGGCGCACGTAGTAGTCGGAGATGATCCAGTCGCCGTTGCGTTCCCGGGCCAGGCCGATGTCCTCGACCACCGCGTTGCCGGAGCCGTCGGCGAACACCACGCGCCTGTCGAAGAGCTCCGCAGCCACCAGGATCTCCGCGCCGCGCTGCTGGAAGCGGCGCATGTTCACCAGGCCGGAACAGATGATCTGCCCCGACTCCATGGCCTGGATGCGGGTCATGGGCACGAAGACGCGTCGTTTGCCGGGCACCTCGACGACCACGCCGACGCACTGGGCGGGCTTGGTGGCCAGGCGGGAAACGACCACGACGTCGCGCAACCGGCCCAGGCGGTCGCCCAGCGGGTCGAAGACGTCCAGGCCCAGCAGGCGTGCGATGAAGACCTTCGTAGAATTGCTGCTCACGCTCTCTAGGCTACTGCCTGACGTGCACCCTTTGGCGGTTTGGTGCATGTGTTGAGCGCGACGTGGTGAAAGCGCGGTTGTGGGCGGCATCGCTTTCACCTTCAGCGATCAAGCCAGGTGTTCGGGTGCGGCAGCATGCACAATGGATATATGTCATCCCCACTTGGTGCATCCCCGTCCAACCCGAACCTGCCCGGCTTGCCGCGCGGCGAGCTCTTGGGCCGCTACAGCACGTACCTGGATGCGCAGAAGGTGGTTGACTACCTGGCCGACCACGACTTCCCCGTCGCCAACCTCACCATCGTGGGCAATGACCTCAAGTCGGTGGAGCGGGTCACCGCGAAGCTCAGCTACCCGAAGGTTGCCGCCGCCGGCGCCGCCCAGGGCGCGATGTTCGGCGTCTTCGTGGGGCTGGTGCTGACGATCTTCAGCCCGGGGTCCAACGCGCTGGCGCAGATCCTGTCCTCGGTGGGCATCGGCATGGCCATCTGGATGCTGGTGGGCGTGGTGAGCTACTCGTTCCGGCGCGGCAAGCGCGACTTCGCCTCGCAGTCCCAGGTGCTGGCCACCAGCTACGACGTGGTGGTGGCTTTCTCGCACGCACATGCTGCCCGTGCCATGGCGGCCAACCTGCCCATGAGTCGCATGGCGGCGGACAACGGCGTGGGCGCACACACCCCGCCGGCGCAGCCCCAGCCCCAGCCCCAGCCCCCGGTCCAGGCCGGCGCTCCCGCGGCGCCCGCTGAGCCGGGCGCCAGCGCCCCGACCTCGGGCAGCTACTCGGACTTGCCCGACGGGCGCCCGCAATTCGGCATCCGGATCCAGGACAACCAGCCGCCGGCTGCGGCCCCGGTGGCCGAGGCCCCGGCGGCGCCTGCAGCCGACACGCCGGCAGCCGCACCCGCTGCCGAGGAAACCGAATCGACAGATGTCACCGGGGACGCGGATCGCGAAACCGGTGCCGGGAGCGCAAGCGGGGAATCCACGCCGGAGGATGCGAAACACCCGGAACACGGCAAGCACCTCTAGCCGGCGGCCCCGCACCCGGCGGCCCCGCACCCGGCGGCCCAGGGCGGCAAGCCCGACAGGCAGGAAACGCGAAGGCGGCCTTCAATCCAACGAGGATGAGGGCCGCCTTCGCGTTATGTGCGGGTTGGCCAGATCAGCCCTTCCGGACCTGTGCCATCCATTCCTCGACCTCGGCCGGGGTGCGCGGCAGTGCCGCGGAGAGGTTCACGCAGCCGTCGGCGGTGATGAGCACATCGTCCTCGATACGCACGCCGATGCCGCGGTATTCCTCCGGCACGGCCAGGTCCTCGTTCTTGAAGTACAGGCCGGGCTCGATGGTGAAGACCATGCCCTCCTCGAGGATTCCGTCCAGGTACAGCTCGGCCTTGGCCTGTGCGCAGTCGTGCACGTCCAGGCCCAGGTGGTGGCTGGTGCCGTGGGGCATCCAGCGGCGGTGCTGCTGGCCCTCGGGGGAGAGCGCCTCCTCGAGCGTCACCGGCAGCAGGCCCCAGGCGTCGAGGTTCTGTGCCAGCACCGTCACCGCGGCGGTGTGCAGGTCGCGGAAACGGGTGCCCGGCTTAGCCACGGCGAATGCGGCATCGGCGGCGTCGAGCACCGCCTGGTAGATCTTGCGCTGCACCTCGGTGTAGCTGCCGTTGACCGGCAGGGTGCGGGTCACGTCGGCGGTGTACAGCGACTCGGCCTCGACGCCGGCATCCAGCAGCAGCAGGTCCCCGTCGTTGACGGCGCCGTTGTTGTTGATCCAGTGCAGCACCGTGGCGTTGTTTCCCGCGGCGGCGATGGTGTCGTACCCCAGGTCATTTCCCTCCTCGCGGGCACGGGCGAAGAACGCACCCTCGACCACGCGCTCGCCGCGTTCGTGGCCCATGGCGCGGTCCAGCGAGCGGACGACGTCGTGGAAGCCGTTGACCGTGGCTGCCACCGACTTCTTCATTTCCGCGATTTCCCACTCGTCCTTGACCAGACGGATCTCGCTCAGTGCCTCGGAGAGCTCGCCGTCGAGGGAGTCAGAGACTTCCAGGTCCACTCCGGTGTTGATGCGGGAGGTGTCGACGAGCGCGTCGCAGTTCATGTCCACCTCGCGCAGCAGGCGGATGCGCATGCCGCCGAATTCCACCACGCCGGCGTCCTTGGTGATGGCAACCTCGAGGCCGGTCAGGTCGGCGGTAGGCAGACCCAGACGCGCCTGCAGCAGGGGCAGGGTAGGGCGGGGTCCGATCCAGAACTCGCCGGTGCGGGCGTTGGAGTAGAACTCCTCCGAATCGCGCCCCGCCATCGGGGAGAAGTA
This sequence comes from Paeniglutamicibacter sp. ZC-3, assembly GCF_025847175.2. Taxonomy (NCBI): domain Bacteria; kingdom Bacillati; phylum Actinomycetota; class Actinomycetes; order Micrococcales; family Micrococcaceae; genus Paeniglutamicibacter; species Paeniglutamicibacter sp. ZC-3. Next base: position 66,178 of record NZ_JAOYTG010000016.1, read on the forward strand.
GAGCGTGGAAACGTGGTTCGAGCCGTTGTCGCCCGCGCCCGTCTCGGTGGGTTCCAGCACCAGGACGGCTTCCGGCTCGTGGTCAAGGCCCAGCCCGGTGAGGTGGGCGAAGCCTGAATGCGGACGGAAGCGGTAGTCGGTGTCATTGGACCTGACCTTGTGCGGCCCGGCGGGAATGACCAGGCGTTCGCCGGGGAACTTGGCCGAGATCGCTGCGCGGCGGGCGGCCGCATACGGCGCGACCTTATCCGCGTTCGGAAGCGTGGAGTTTTCCGGGGCCCATGATGAGGCCATGAACTTCTTGAATGCCTCGGAGTTGGGGCGCTGGGAACGGTTGTTCACGCGCTCTTCGAGGGGCTGGTCGCTGCCGGTGGTGGTGGTTGCATCAGTGCTCATTGTCCAATCGTCTCAAAGGCCGGACACTTACGCCAAGACGCCCGGAGAACAACGAGGTGCCGGTGCCGGGGACTGGTTGTGTTGCTGGCGCGAACCGCACGCTTTCGCGGTGGACGGCCGCTGCCCATCGAGGTGCCGGGCGGCATCGGGTGTTCGTTGTCGGAAGAACACCGCGGGGCACTGCCGACGCTGTCCTGCCAAGGGGCTACCCTGAAAGACATGCGGATCGACCTTCATGCTCATTCACATGTTTCCGACGGGACGGAGCACCCCGCCGAATTGGTGGCCGCGGCCAAGGCCGCAGGCCTTGACGTGCTGGCGCTGACCGACCACGACCAGACGTCCGGGTGGGCCGCGGCCGGGGAAGCCGCACTTGAAATCGGCGTGGGTTTGGTTCCTGGCATGGAGATCTCCTGCAAGACCGAGGCCGGCGTCAGCGTCCACCTGCTCTGCTACTTGCATGACCCCGCGCATGCGGGACTGATCGAGGAAATCGAAAAGGCCCGCGACGCGCGCATTACCCGTGCGCGGCGAATGGTGGAGTTGCTCGCCGAGGATTATCCGGTGGATTGGGACCTGATCGCCCGCCACTCGATCCCCGGCGGGACGATAGGCCGACCCCACATTGCCGATGCCCTGGTCACGGCCGGTGTGGTCCGCACGCGTACCGAGGCGTTCGCTGAGGTTCTGACAGCCCGCTCGCGCTACTACGTGGGACACTACGCCATGGATCCGGTGACCGCGGTCAAACTGGTGCGCGATGCAGGTGGGGTACCGGTGTTTGCGCATCCGGTTGCCTCCGCCCGCGGCCGGGTGGTGGGGGGAGAGACCTTCGAGCAGATGATCGAGGCCGGTTTGTTGGGCCTGGAAATCGAGCACCGGGACAACCCCGAAGAGGGGCGCAAATACCTGCGTGCGCTAGCGCTGGAACACGACTTGATCGTCACCGGGTCTTCGGACTACCACGGCACCGGCAAACCGAACCGACTGGGCGAAAACACCACCAGCCCCGAGATGCTGCAGCGGATTCTGGAAGCCGGGACCGGCTCCGCACCGGTCGGAATGCCCGACCTGTTCTAGCCTTCCCCATCATGCGCACCGCTGTCGTTCCGGAGGGGACGCTGGCGGTGCGCCTTTTTGATCCCCGGTGAGGGCTTTCCTGAGCTGCCGATGTGGTGGTCAGACGCGTACTTTTTCTCGTTCTGTGGTGTTGATTAGTTTTGAGCTTGGCGGACGTACAATAGCTATTCGGTAAGTGGTCATCCAGTCGCAAACACATTACGAGTTCCGCTATTAATAATTCGGTTGATGGTCGTAACGGCTCGAGTGAACGCACGGATATTGCGGAGTTGGAATCGGTCCGTAATCGTCCTCCGGGGTGGGCTTCCCCGGACACCTGCTACTATCGTTGTAGTTGCTTCACAGTTTGAAATGTTTTTGTTGAGCCTAGTTCCAACGTTTCACGAAGCAACTCGCAACCACGACGGCATGAACTTAGCCGTCATTTGGATGTAAATCGGTGTCGTGCACTGGTGAGGAACACCTCCCTGCGACCATAGTCCGATGTCCAAGTATCCGGCATGAAGTCCGGGTGGTTATGCGCGCTCAGAATGCGTCCACGCCGGATGTCTGCTCGATTCGTGTATGCGAATTCGATTAATTGTGCCTTGTAGGCCAGCGCGCAATTTAGGAATTGTTGCCGGCGGCATTCCTACGAAGAGAGGATGGATATGGATCTCGAAAACGGAGATTATCAGCTTCTCGCAGGATGGGTTGTCCTGGGGTTGTTGGTGCTGTTTTACGGGGGGACATTTGTTATGTCCCTTATGATTGGCAAAAAGAAAGAAAACGCCGACGGTTATATGACAGCCGGAAACAAAATTGGTTTCGGCGTTTCCGCGGCGAGCATGACCGCCACATGGATTTGGGCATCCTCGATGTACGCCTCCGCGACATCGGGCTATACCTATGGCATTTCCGGGCCGATTCACTACGGTCTTTGGGGAGCATTGATGATTCTATTCATCTACCCCTTCGGCCGGAGGATCCGTGCGGTAGCGCCAAAGGCACACACCCTTGCCGAGGTCATGTATGCCCGCCATGGTCGTTCCAGCCAACTCATGCTGGCCGGATCCAACATCCTCGGTAGCGTCATTTCGCTGACCTCCAACTTCATTGCCGGTGGCGCACTCATCGCGTTGCTCTCTCCCTTTAGTTTCCGCCAGGGCATCATCGCGGTGGCTGCAGGGATCCTGCTTTACACCCTGTGGTCCGGGTTCAGGGCATCGGTGCTCACCGATTTTGCCCAAGTCGTGGCGATGCTCGGTGCCGTGGTGGTCATTATTCCGGTGATCTTCTTCGCCGCCGGAGGCCCGGGTCTCTTTGAAGCAGGCGCCTCAAACCTCACGGTTCAGCAGAGCGACTTCTTCTCTTCCGATGCGTTCATGAACCAGGGTGCGCCGTACATCGCGGCCGTGTTGGCGTACGCCATCGGTAACCAGACGATCGCCCAGCGACTCTTCGCAGTTCGTGAAGACCTGATCAAGCCGACCTTCATCACGGCGACGATCGGCTACGGTGCGACCATTATCGGATTCGGCATGCTCGGTGTCATCGCCTTGTACGCAGGCATCACCCCGATTGACGGGGACACCAACAACCTTATTCCGCAGATGGCCGTTACCTACCTTGGCCCGGTCCTGTTGTGTGTTTTCTTCATCATGATCCTGGGATCGCTTTCCTCCACGGCTGATTCCGACCTGGCTGCTCTTTCGTCAATCGCAATGGCCGACATCTACGGCCAGTCCGTTGGCAAGAAGAAGGCCAATCCGAAGACGATGCTGCTGGTCGGCCGGATAACGATGATTCTGGCCACCGCAGCCGGCTTGTTCTTTGCGAGCGGGAAGATGAACATCCTTGACCTCTTGGTCTTCGTCGGCGCGCTCTGGGGTGCGCTGGTGTTCCCGGTCATTGCGAGCTTCTACTGGAAGAAGGTCACCAACATGGCCTTCACCGTCTCCTCACTGACTGCCCTAGCAGTTTTCCTGCCGGTGCGCTTCGAATGGATTTCGATGTCCGGTCTGACCGGCTACGTCGTGGACGTCGTTTCCATCGTCGGAGTTGGCGTGGTCCTGGGACTGATGAGTTTCGGATTCTTCGGGCTGAAAATTGCCCGGATCATTGGTATCGCAGCAATCGTCATCGTCTCGCCGTTTGCCTTCGGTGTCCTGCACGAATACGCCGTGCTCAGCGGCTCGCTGGTCGCCTATTCGGTCTCGACGGTTGTCTGCTACCTCATGTCGGTGCGTTCCAAGCAAGAGTTCGACTTCAGCACCATCAAGGACCGTGTCGGTGACTTCGACCCCGTCGAGACGATCACGAGCGATTCCGACCACCTAGCCACTTCGAAGTAGAGACAAGGAAAGAGGAGACTGTCATGAGTGTTTTTTGGTTGACCGTATATGTCTTGATCTGGCCCCTGGTCGTTGGCGGAACGCTATTCGTCATCGTGCGGGCGTTCTACCGGGAATGGCGCCAGGCGCGCGCTGAGGGCCGAGGCATGGTTTAGGACGGCGGGAGACGGCGTCGGCCAGAGGGCAGACTGCGTTTCCAGCTAGTTCAGGTGCGGGGAGTCTGCCAGTGACATTGGCAGACTCCATGCGCGTTTTTGAACCGCTTGAGCATTGAGGTAAAGCCCGCCCCTTCGAGATTTGGGGCCCGTTCACCAGCATCGGATTGGCAGCCGGGGGCATGCCGCCACTGGCGGAACCGCGCCTCGGCTTCCAGCCGCAGCACGGGTTCTTGGTCGATGGCGACCACTTCTGTTGCATCTAGGCACAGTTCTACGAGCACAGGATCGAGCGTTGCGCCGAGCTTCGGTGAACCGTCCCGTGGCAGATGAACCCCGAACACTGCGCCGCGGCGTGTACCTGTTGGACCTGACGGGCCACTACATCGAGTTCATCACCCACCCGTACGTCTTAGGGGAATCGGCTGTGGCGGTTGCGCCGGCGATTGCGTTAGTTCTGGGAGAAGACTCTAGTCGTCGAAAAGGGAAACGCAACCGGGGGCGCTGGATCCCTGGCTGCAGTTCTCAGCCACAAGGATCTTCTTGGTCCGCCATACGCTCATGGTGATGGGCTCGCTTGGGACGTTGGCAACTCCGGGGATCGGCGTCCACGGACCGCCCTCGGTCGAGAACTCGCCGCGGAACCGGGTGGTCAGCCCGACCCCGAAGTCGCCCGTTTCCTCGTAGACGTGGCTGGTAGCAGTCGCTTCGTCGAAGCCGCGTTCGTCGACGGGTCCCCCGGGAAAGTTCAGCGACCGGGAAGTTCCGTCGCCGTAAGCCCAAACGTAGGAAACTGGGATAGCCCGAACCCTAATTTCTTGGTCAAAAAGTGTGATGTTAAAATTCTGGGGCTTAGACTCGGCGTACATGTGAGCGTGACCATTGCGTAGGGAGAATCCTTCTGGCTGGCTAAAAATTGACGAAGCCAATATCTGTAACTCGCGGAACTGTTCTAAGGAGACTTTCGCGATGTCATCGTCGGCGCCGGGTACCTCCATTGCCGGCTCGTTCGAGCAGTATGGCGAAACGGAGATAACTTGGCCGCTACGAGGACCGTTCAATGCCCTAATGACCCGAAAAGTGCGCCAGCCACCGTCTGGACATGTAGATTCCGCAATTGCATCGCACCCGAGCGTCGTCGACATGTCGGGAGTACATTCGGAATAGTACCTAACTGAGTACTTCAACTTCGGACCGTGAGACAAAGTCTTGGATTTCGACCGATTCTCTGGACCGCGGTTGCCCGAATAGTCCTTCACTTTTGGGCACGCGATTTTGATGACGATCTGTTTTCCGCCAATCTGCTGAATTTTTTGACATTTCGCATCGGGCTTTGGCGCTACCCCTCCAGCAGTCAACGCACCTGTCGGCGGCATAGCGACACTGAACAATATCAACATGAGGAACAGCATGGTCTTTTGCATCAGGGTTCTTCTTCGATTTCTATTGACTGCACCTTCCAGCCCGCCGCATAAATAAGAAACATGGATCCGGGCAGAGGCTTCGTAGAAGCAGGAAATGAAGCATAGCGAGTTCCGTCGCTGGCGTAGACAAGCATCTCTCCTTGGCTGACGGTCAGAAGCGCCACGCCACCTTTGCCTTCGATTACAGCCCTGGTGACAACCGGACCGAAGTCCGCACCAGAGATCCATGATCCGGCAATCTTGTTTCCGTCCGCAGTATCGATGAATTGCTCGAAACATGCAGCACATCCTGAATCGGTTACCGCGCGCACGGGCTTTGAATCATTCGACTCGAGCGTGTATTCCAACAAATCGTAGTAATGCGCAACGAACGCTTTGAGGCCTCCAACGGACTTTTCACTTGCCAGCGCGGGCATTTCGGGTACTGGCAAATTTTTGCCTGGGCCCTCGGAACTGGCAGGAATCGGCTTGAGGGTGGGCTTGGTCGTCGGACTTGAAGGGGTCGGAGGAACAGAGCTGGAACCAGTCGCCGTGGCCGTGGAAATTGAGGAAGAGCTCGTGGGCTCGGCGGGGACGGCGTTACCCGTGCATCCCGCTGCTGCCAGCAGCAGCGCACCCGAGGAGAAAACGACGATGACTTGCTTGGTTTTCGTAAACATGCCTGAGGCCTACGATTCGGTCGGAGTCAATTAGCAGACAGCCTAGCCCGTTCGCGAGCGTTTCGGAGCGTTTTCCACAGGGTTCTATCGGCTTCGTGCCTGTTCGGGTGGCGATTGGACTAGTGACAGATGCCCCCCGGACGTCGGAAGGCAAGGGTGGTTCCGTGCGCGTGACAGACGACCGAAACCGAGGTTTAATGCGTACTGGAGTGCTGACCGGCCAGGATCGCATCCGGACAGGCTGAGGAATCGAATTCAGTCGCTTTCATGACTCGCGGACAGCACTAAGCCCCGCACAACTTCGGAATTCGAGGTGTTACGGGGCTTGATGCCGTGAGAGTTTCAACGTACGGCCGATTGGCGCTGAACCGAGCAGCAGGACGGCCTGGATAGGTTAGTCCTCCAGGACCTGAAGCAGCGTGGCCTTCGGGATGCGTTTGCTCATCACGGAGATCGACTGGGGGTTTTCGTCCACGCAGACGAAGCGGCGGCCCAGTGCCTGCGCGACGGAACCGGTCGTGCCGGAGCCCGCGAAGAAGTCCAGGACCCAGTCACCCTCGCGAGAACTCGCGTTGATGATCCGGCGCAGGATGCCCTCGGGCTTCTGCGTCGGGTACCCGGTCTTTTCCTTGCCAGTCGGCGAGACGATGGTGTGCCACCAGACATCGGTGGGCAGCTTGCCGCGCTCGCGCTTTTCGGCGGTGACCAGGCCGGGGGCCATGTAGGGCTCGCGGTCGACCTCGGCGTTGTCGAAGTGGTACGTCTTCGGGTTCTTGACATACACGAGGATGTTGTCGTGCTTGGCCGGCCAGCGGGACTTGGCCCGTGCGCCGTAGTCGTAGGCCCAGATGATCTCGTTCAGAAACGACTCGCGCCCGAAGATCGAGTCGAGCATGACCTTGGCGTAGTGGACCTCGCGGTAGTCGAGGTGCACATACAGCGTGCCGTCGTCGGCCAACAGCCGCCAGGCCTCGCGCAGGCGCGGTTCCAGGAAGGACCAGTAGTCGTCGAACGCGTCGTCGTAGCTGTGCAGGTCCCCGCGCAGGGTGGAGTAGCTCCGGCCCTGGAAGCCGACGCGGTCGCCCTCGCCGGCGGCAGCACGGACCGACGTCATGACCTGGCGCTTTTGCGTCCGGCCGGTGTTGAACGGCGGATCGACGTAGATCAGGGTGAAGGACTCGTCGGGCAGGGTGGGCAGGAACGTCGCGTTTTCGGCATGGACGATCAGGTTGGGTCCCGCCGGATCCCAGGCGGGGACGGGGGATGCCGCGGCGGGCCCATCGGCGTCCGGTGAAGGATCGGCGATGGGCCCGTCGGGAATGCTGGTCAACGTCATCTAGTTGCTTGGCGTCAATCTACTCGGCGTCGGTGCGGTTCACGACTTCGCCCTCGCGGCGGCGGGTGCGGCTGCGGTTGGGGCGGGCGCGTGCCGGGCGCTCGGCCTTCGGTGCGCCCTGGTCCGAGGACTCGGCGGTGCCGGCGTTCTCGGAGGCGGAGGCCGACTCGCGGTGGCGTTCGCCCTCGCGGGCCGGGCGGTCGGAGCGGCCGCGGGAATGGCCGTGGCGTCCGCCGCGCTCCGAGCTGTTGCCGCCGCGCTCGCCGCCGCGCTCGCCTCCGCGATCCGAGCGACGTCCACCGTCGGAGGAACGCGGGGAGTTCTTCTTGCCGGTCTCGCCCAGGTCCTCGAGCTTCTCGCCGGCCAGGCCCTCAAGCTTGCGCGCGTGGCGCGGCAGACGGCCCTTGGTCCCTGCCGGGATGTGCAGGTCGGTGAAGAGGTGGGCCGAGGAGGAGTAGGTTTCCACCGGTTCGGTGACGTTCAAGCCCAGGGCCTTGTTGATCAAGCCCCAGCGCGGGACGTCTTCCCAGTCAACGAAGGTCACCGCGGTGCCCTTGTTGCCGGCGCGGCCGGTTCGTCCGACGCGGTGCAAGTAGGTCTTCTCGTCCTCCGGGCACTGCAGGTTGATCACGTGGGTGACGTCGTCGACGTCGATGCCGCGGGCTGCGACGTCGGTGGCCACCAGCACGTCGACCTTGTTGTTGCGGAAGGCGCGCAGTGCCTGCTCGCGGGCGCCCTGGCCCAGGTCCCCGTGCATGGCGCCGGCGGCGAAGCCGCGATCGATCAGTTCGTCGGTCAGCTTGGCTGCCGAGCGCTTGGTCTTGGTGAAGATGATGGTGCGTCCGCGGCCCTCGGCCTGCAGGATGCGGGCCACGACCTCGTCCTTGTCCAGCTGGTGGGCGCGGTAGACGACCTGGCGGATGTCCTTCTTGGTGATCGAGTCGTCGTCCGGGTCGGCGGCGCGGATGTGCGTCGGCTTGGTCATGTAGCGGCGGGCCATGGCGATGACCGGGCCGGGCATGGTGGCCGAGAAGAGCATGGTCTGGCGGGTCGCCGGGGTGGCGGCGAGCAGCGTCTCGACATCGGGCAGGAAGCCCAGGTCCAGCATCTCGTCGGCCTCGTCGAGGACCACAAGGCGCACGTTCTTCAGGTTCAGGTGGCGCTGGCGGTGCAGGTCGATGAGGCGCCCGGGGGTGCCCACGACGATCTCGACGCCGTTGTTCAGCTGCTCGATCTGCGGTTCGTAGGCACGGCCGCCGTAGATCGTGGCGATGCGGGCGTTGCGCTTGGTCGAGGCCTTGGCGATGTCGGTGGCGACCTGGACCGCGAGCTCGCGGGTCGGGGCGACGATCAGGGCTTGCGGGGCGCCGGGGACCGGAAGCTTGTCGTAGCCCTCGTCGGTGGGGCCGACCACGCGCTGCAGCGCGGGGATGCCGAAGCCGAAGGTCTTGCCGGTGCCGGTCTTGGCCTGGCCAATGATGTCGTGTCCGCCCAGGGCGACAGGGAGGGTCATCGACTGGATGGGGAAGGGGTGCAGGATGCCGGCGTCGGTCAGGGACTCGACGATGTCGGCGCGGACGCCAAAGTCGGCGAAGGTCAGCTGCGGGAGTTCGTGCGGGGTTTCATCCGTGGACAGGGATTCTTCGATGTCCACTGCCTCGGACGCCGAGTCGGCGGTCAGCAGGTGTTCTGTATTCGACACAGGGGGTCTCATTCGTTTAGGCGCCTGGGACCGGGGTGCTCGACGACCGTCCCCGGCAAGGCCGGGGAAATGGGGTCGGAGGTCCACCACAATCAGAGGTGCTTCCAGCGGAGCCGATCGCAGGCTTAGCTAGTGGTCAAGTGGATCTGACCACGTGGGGCGCGGAAGTCGCTGGGTAATCCCGCATGAATTCTTTTCAAGGTACGCGACCGGGCATCCTTGTATACCGTTCAAGCATATCGTGAGTCCGGTCAATTACGCGTATTGTCCCAGCCGGACGGGGCTGCAGGGGCGTCCGTGGCCCGGTGCGCCGGGGACCCGGCGCACCGGGCCACGGCGCAGTTCTCAGGGGCCGACGATCCGGAAGAGCACCTTGCGGCTGGCCATGTCCGCGTGCACCAGCTCGGCCTCGACCTGCATTCCCGCCTCCGCCGTCCCCTCAAAGCGCGCCATGACAGCGGGGTCCTTCACCTGAAGGGTGCCGCCGGTGCGGTGGTTGCCGTTGCCCGAATCCTCGGTTCCGGTGATCGTCACCGCCGCGAAGCGTTCTCCCACCCGATGGGCCAGCGAGGCGGCCTCCACGGTGTCCACGGCGGCGCGTTCGACGTTGTTGACGATGCGGTTCGAGGTGTTCATCAGGTCCGGAAGCTGGGGCAGCACCTCGCGCACTCCCGCCGGAACCTCCTGGCCGTGGACGGCGTAGGAGCAGATGAGCAGCGCGAAGCGGTCCACGAGCCGGCGCAACGGCGCGGTGGTGTGCGCATAGGGCGCGGCGATTGCTGCCTGGACAATGTCCTCGGGCACCTCGCCGTCCAGCACGGTGTAGGTGGCACCGCGGAACAGGCTCGTGGCCTGGTGCATGAGGGCCAGCTGGCGCGGGTCGGCCAGGTCCAGGGAGCGCAGGAACTCGCCATAGGGCTGCTCAGGCTCCCAGACCGTTCCGAGCGCCTTGGCCTGGAGCCGGAAGATCCTGATGTCCTTTTCCGCCGGCGGCGGCATGGTGCGCAACAGGCCCACCTTGGCCTCGAGCATGATGCGGGCGGCCTCCATCCCGGTCATCAGGGAGATCTGGGCGTTCCAGTCCTCCACCGGCAGCGGGGCGTCGGCCACGATGACATAGGTGCCGTCGACGCATTCGACCTCCTGGGAGGGGATGCGCAGCGACGCGCCTCCGCGGGCCCGTTCCAACTCGATGCGCTTGAGCCCGATCTCGCGCAGCAGCTGCAGCATCGCAGTGGCGGTCCCGTCGTCAAGGGCCGCCTGGACATCGACGTAGTTGAGCTTTTCGCGGCTGCGGACAATGGCCCGCTCCAGGGCGGTGTGGGTGACGGAGCCGCCGGCATCGAGGGTGAAGGCCCAGAGGTAGGCGCTGCGGTCCTGGCCCGGCAGCAGCGAACCGGCGTCCTCGCTGATGGACTCGGGGTGCAGCGAGATCCGTCGGTGCGGCAGGTAGACCGTCTGGCCGCGCAGCCGGGTCTCGGCATCGAGGCTGCCGCCGAGGGCGACGAATCCGGGCACGTCGGCGATCGCATAGTGCACCACGTAGCCGTCGCCGTTGCGGGCCAGGTGCACCGCCTGGTCCAGGTCGGTGGAGGTTGCCGGGTCGATGGTGACCAGTTCGATCTCGCGCCGGTCGATGGCCGGGCGCTCGAAGTCGGCGATGGCGCGCCGGGCCTCGGCGAGCACCTCGGGCGGGAACTCGCTGCGCAGGGCGAACTCGGTTTCCAGTGCCCGAAGGGCCTGGGCAAGTGCTGTGCTTCGTGCCTCGGGCGTGAGGGCGATAGATTGGTGGATCACATCGACAGCATAACCACCACGCCGGTGCCGGGTCGTGGTTGTGTCGCGCGTGTTGGGCCCCGAGTACGCTGATGGCATGACCAAATCACCTTTGACCTTTGGTTCGGCCGCCGCTGCGGAAGACGCGGAACTGGCCCTGCTGGGGCTGATCGCGTACCAGGAACTCACGTCCTTCGAACACCTGTCCTCCGATGCGCGCCTCTCGCCGACACTGGTGGACAGGGAAACCCTGGGCCGTTTTGCGGTGACCGAGTTCGGGCATTTCGAGATGGTGCGCGAACTCATCGCCGATCGCGGCCTGGATCCGCAGGAAGTCATCGAGCCGTTCATGGCGTCGCTGGATGAGATGCACCGGCGGACCAAGCCGGGGGACTGGTACGAGTCCCTGGCCAAGGCGTATGTGATCGACGGGGTCGCCGCCGACTTCTATGCGCTGATAGCCTCGGGCTTGGAGCCGGCGGCCCGCTCCCTGGTCGAAGAGGTCAAGACCGCGCAGGGAATCACCGACTGGCTGCGCGAGCGGCTGCAGCTGGCCATCGCGGACCATCCCGAGCGCGCCTCGCGCCTGGCCCTGTGGGGTCGGCGGCTGCTGGGGGAGGCGTTGACCCAGGCCCGGGAGATCGGCGAGACCTACGACTTCTGGGGTGCCTTGCAGGCCGAGGGCCGCAACGACCGCGGTCAGGAAATGACGGCGCTTTTTGCCCGGCTGGTGGAGAACCATTCGCGGCGCATGCGCCAACTGGGCATGACCGCCTGAGGCGTACCGGCGATCACCACCACGGAACCGAGAGAAACGAGGAGAACCATGGACCTGGACAAGAACTCACCCACCCGTGTGCTGAGCACCTACGAGGTCGCCAGGGCGCTGAAGGAACTGCCGTCCTGGCGTGAACGCCACGGCGCGCTGGTGTGTGCGTGGGAGTTCCCGGATTCGCGCGAGGCCGTGGACTTCCTGGCCATCGTGGCGGAGGCCGCCGAACGCCAGGGGCACCATCCCGACGTGGACTGGCGGTGGAACACCATCTTCCTGAGCACCACCTCGCACGATGTGGGCAGCGAAATCACCCTGCGCGACGTGGCCCTGGCCACGCTGCTCGAATTCGCCGCCGCAGACTCCTCCGCCGTTGCGGCCCCGCAGCGCCACCAAGACGTGCACCTGGGCATCGACACCCGGGATCCGGCACGGCTGGAGGACTTCTGGATCGATGTCATGGGTTACCGCAAGGGCCGCGACGGGGACCTGGTCGACCCCGCGGGACGCAATCCGCGGATCTGGTTCCAGGAAACGGAAACGCCGAACCCCAACCGCATGCACATCGACAAGTACATTTCCCGCTCCGGGCTGGAGCATGCCCAGGCGGAACTGGAAGCGAGCGCCGGCACGGGGGACAGGACGCACGAGCCAAGCTGGACCATCTACACCGATGCCGACGGCAACCGGGTCTGCCTGTGCACCTCGGATGGGGAACAACCGCCCGCCCTGGACCAACCCGTCCTGGACTAAAGGGCCGGGCCCAAGCCCGTGACGGCGCAGGCTTGGGCAACGCGGGCTTAAACAACTCGAGGAGGACGGGTGCCCGTCCTCCTCGAGTCATCGAACGAAAGTGTCCTAGTGGGCGAAGCCCACGCGGCGAGCTTCCTCGACACCGATCTCCACATACGCGATGCCCGAAACCGGGACCAGCATGAGGCGGCCCTTGGAGTCGGTGAGGCGAAGTTCCCCGCCCGATGCCAAGGCGTCGGACACGCGCTTGGCCAACTCCTCGGCGTTCTCGTCGGATTCGATTACGATCTCGCGGGCAACATTCTGAATTCCAATGCGAACGTCCATGGTGGCCTTCCTGGTTTGTTGCATGTGCCGGCGCCCGGTGGCGCCGACCAACATCTAGTGTTGAATTTACGTCAGGATTCCTTGGGGAATCGACCGATTCCGCGCCAAGCTAAACGCGACACCAAATCGCTGGCCTCTTCCATGGGCACCTCATCGGCCATGTCAACCCAGTAACGGGCCGAAACCTGTGCCATCCCGGCCATGGCGCGGCCCATGAGCAGGGCCTGGGCCGGTGCGAGGTTCGTGTCTTCGGCAATGACATCGGCGATGCGACCGGCGAACTCGGCGTTGAACGCCTCGATGCGCCCGCCGATCTCCCGGTCGTTGAGCAGGTCGGACTCGAAGATGAGCCTGAACCCCTGGGAATCGCGGGCGATGTACTCGTAGTAGGCGCGAATCGTCGCGGTGACGCGCAGCTTGTTGTCGGTGGTGGAATTGATCGCGGCCTCCAGCAGGGAGCTGAACTCGTCCATGTGCGTATCGAGCAATGCGACGTATAGTTCCCGCTTGCCCGGGAAGTGCTGGTAGAGCACCGGCTTGGACACCTCGGCAACCTCGGCGATCTCGTCCATCGAGGCCCCGTGGAAACCGTGGGCGACAAAGACCTGGTGCGCCGCCTGAAGCAGCTGGCGGCGGCGGGCCGCACGCGGCATCCGGGCGGTCCTTGGGGGCCGATCGCCGAGGCTTGGGGGTATGGTCACGTCGGCCCTTTCGCGAAAGCTGGCCGCCCGGCGGCACCGGGCGACATTTCGCACAAGTCTACTCTTGGGTAACGACTGATCCCGGACCTGACGCATCGTGCCGCACAAGACTATGGTGAATACATGGATTCCAGCAGCGAGACCAGGACCCGGAACCGGAACGGCTCCACGGGCAGGCCCCCGGCCCTCGTGGCGCCCGGGGACGAGCTCCTGCCCGAGGAGTTGATGCGCTATTCGCGCCAAATCATCATCCCGGAGATCGGGATGGCCGGGCAACGCCGGCTCAAGAACGCGAGCGTCCTGGTCATCGGCGCCGGGGGACTGGGCTCCCCGGCACTGCTCTACCTGGCCGCGGCGGGCGTGGGGACCCTGGGCATCATCGACGACGACGTGGTGGACCTGAGCAACCTGCAGCGCCAGGTCATCCACTCCACGGCAGCCGTGGGGGAGCTGAAGACCGAATCCGCGGCCAGGCGCATCCGCGAGCTGAACCCGCTGGTCGCCGTGAAGCTGCACAACCAGCGGCTGGACACCGCCAACGCCGTGGAGCTCTTCGGCCAATACGACGTGATCCTGGACGGCACCGACAATTTCGCCACCCGCTACCTGGTCAATGACGCAGCGGCGCTGGCCGGCAAGCCGTACGTCTGGGGTTCGATCCTGCGCTTCGACGGGCAGGTATCGGTTTTCTGGGACGAGTACGGGCCGAACTACCGCGACCTGTACCCGACACCGCCGCCGCCGGGCACCGTGCCCTCCTGCTCCGAGGGCGGGGTCTTCGGGGTGCTGTGCTCGCAGGTCGGCTCCGTCATGGTGGCCGAGGCCATCAAGCTCATCACCGGGGTGGGCCGCACGTTGCTGGGTAGGCTGCTGATCCTGGATTCCCTGGACATGACCTGGCGCGAGGTCTCGCTGCGCCCGGACCCACAGGTTGAACCGATCACCGAGCTGCTGGCCAGCTACGACGACTTCTGTTCCACCCCGACGCTGGACGCGGACGGGCTGCGGCTCACCGCGGCGCACAGCATCACGGCCTCCGGGCTGGCGGGGCTCTTGGAGGCGCGCGCCCAAGGGAAGGAAGACTTCCTGCTCATCGACGTGCGCGAGCGCGGGGAGGCGGAGATCGTGTCGATCCCCGGTGCCATCCTGGCACCGCGCGGGGCGGTACTGGCCGGAGAGATCGAATTGCCGCGCGACAAGGAACTGATCCTTCACTGCAAATCGGGCGGACGCTCCTCGGAGGTCATGCGGTACCTGCTGCGCAACGACTACACCCGGGTGCGCCACGTCGCCGGCGGCATCATGGACTGGATCAGCGACGTGGATCCGAGCCTGCCGACCTATTGAGCCCGGCGGCCGTCTGAGGGAAACGGCGGGCACAAAAAAGACGCCGCCGGCAAGCTTCAGGTGGCTTGTCGGCGGCGCCTTCGCGCGTTGGCCGGGGCCCTAGACGGCCCGGCTCAGCTGCACGACGTCCGGGGTCCCGGCCTCGGCGACGCGGGCGGCGTCCTCAGCCGCGGACCCGGTGACCGGGCAGCGCGAGGCGTTCTTCACCGACGGTGCGCTCGGCGACTCGACCTCGAGGCCGTAGAGCGTCTGCAGGGCCTCGATGTAGTCCCCGGCGCGTCCGGCTGCTGCCAGCTCGCGGGCACGGACCGTGGGCACGTGCAGCAGTTGGCGCATCATTCGGCGCATGGCGAATTCGACTTCCTCGGCTGCGGCGGTGCAGCCGTGCTGGGCACGGACCTTCTCCACCTCGGTCTCGAGCACCTGCTGGGTGTGCTTGCGCAGCGCGACGATGGCGGCATCGGCGGCACGCTCGCGCTGTTCCGCGGCGAAGGCCTCGGAGGCATCGAGCACGATGCTTCGGGCCTGGCGCAGCGACTGGGCCTGCTCCTCGGGCGCTGCCATGCGCACCGATTCGAGGTTGATCAAGTCCACGCCCTCCAAGGCCCCGAGTTCCGGGTCGAAGTCGTGGGTCAGTGCCAGGTCGATGGCGACCAACGGGCGGGTGCCCCGCTCCAGGGCGGAGATGTCTGCTGCCATCAGGCGGTGGTCCGAGCCGCTGCAGCCGATGATGACATCGGCCTGCTCGAGGGCAGCCTCGAGGGTGGACTCGTCAAGGGCGGTTCCGCCGCGTTTGGCGACGAAGGCCTCGGCGCGACCGGAGGCGGAAAACACCGAGACGTGGTGGGCCGCGCGTTCGCGCAGCAGCGACAGGGTGGCCCCGGCGTAGGCGCCGGTCCCGAAGATCACGACGTTCTTGGTGGACCAGTCGGGGTCGCGGCTTAGGTCTGTGGCCAGCTCCAGGGCGACCGACACGACGGAGAGGCCGCGCGAGCCCAGGGAGGTGCGCGATCCGACGTCCTTGGCGGTGCGCGAGGCGGCTTGGAAGAGTCGCACCAGCGAACCGGTCGCGGTTCCCGCTGCCTGCGCCTCATTGAGCGCACGGCGCACTTGTCCGGCGATCTCGCGTTCGCCGATGACGGCGGAGTCGAGTCCCGCGCCAACGGAGAAGAGATGCTCGATGACCTCGGTCTCGGTCTTGGAGACCAGCGCGGTGGAAATGACATCCTGGCTGAGCCCGGTGCTGGCAGCGATCTGGGAGATCACCTCCGACCGGGCGGCGGCCACGTCCTCGGACTGCGGGACTTCGCAGTAGATTTCGTAGCGGTTGCAGGTGGCCAGGGTGATGGCGCCGGCAACCGGGCTCGCCGAAGCGAGCACGACGGAAGCGACCTGGGAGGCGTCGGCACTAATCTTTGCCACGGTCTCGAGGTCGATGTCTGAATGAGAGGCAACGAGAGATAGTAAAACCACAGTGTGTCCAATCATAGCGCTTCTACGTCACGTAGAGCATCGCATGTGACAGGTTCGACCATCCCCCAGGCTGAATCAACAGCGTCCCCAATGAACAGTTCCCCCAAGTACCGCTTCCCCAATGAATCGGTTTCCCCATGATAGCCCCGTTATGTGCCGTGAGGCACTGGTTTCGTACCGGTTTTTTCCCCCCAAATCATGGTGCGTGTTCGCTGGGGGCGTGCGGATTACGATTCGGCGCAACATGTTGGCAGAATCAATGCCATGACGTTGAGCCAGAACCACCCGCTGATGGACGGTCGTACCGCCAATTCCCCGTTGATTTCCGCCTACCGCGGCCAGAAGCCCAGCCGCAGACCCGTGTGGTTCATGCGCCAGGCAGGCCGTTCGCTGCCCGAGTACCGCAAGCTGCGCGAGGGCACCGAGATGCTCGAATCGTGCCTGCGTCCGGACATGGCCTCCGAAATCACCTTGCAGCCGGTGCGCCGCCACGACGTGGATGCCGGGATCTTCTTCTCCGACATCGTCATCCCGCTTAAGCTCGCCGGCATCGACGTGGACATCGTTCCGGGCGTCGGCCCGGTGCTGGGCGCCCCGGTGCGCACCGCGGCCGATGTGCGCGCGCTGCCCAAGATGGACGACGCGGCACTGGACCCGATCCGCGAGGCCGTCGCGATGACCGTGGAGCAGCTGGGCAACACCCCGCTGATCGGTTTCGCCGGCGCCCCGTTCACGGTGGCCGCCTACATGGTGGAGGGACGCCCGTCCCGCGACCACATGGGCCCGCGCACCATGATGCACGCGCAGCCCGGCGTATGGGAAGAACTGGCCAACTGGGCAGCCGATGCTTCCGGCGCGTTCCTGCGCGCCCAGATCGAGGCCGGCGCCTCCGCCGGACAACTCTTCGACTCCTGGGCCGGGTCGCTGTCGCTGGGGGACTACACCAACTTCGTGGCACCCGCCTCGGCGCGTGCCCTGGACCTCGTGCGCGACACCGGCGTCCCGCTGGTGCACTTCGGCACCGGCACCTCCGAACTGCTCGGCGCGATGCGCAACGTGGGCGTCGACGTCATGGGCGTTGACTACCGCCTGCCGCTGGACGAGGCCAACCGCCGCCTGGGCGGGGACATCCCGCTGCAGGGCAACATCGACCCGGCCCTGTTGACCGCCCCGTGGGAGGTCCTCGAGGCCCACGTGCGCGAGGTGCTGGCCGCCGGCGACACCGCGCCGGCGCACGTGGCGAACCTGGGCCACGGCGTGCCGCCGGAAACCAACCCGGAGACCCTCACCCGCGTGGTCGAGCTGATTCACTCGATCCCGGTGGCAGGGCGTTAAGCTAGAACCACCAGCAGTACCGCCGGGGTGCGGTGCGCGGGCCTCCGCGCGAAGGCCACGCGCAGCGCACCCCGGACCCGTCAGTTACACCTTCGTTTTCCCGGAAAAGAGTTGATGGTGCCAAACGTCCCAGAGCAGCCCCGCAGCGGCTCGGCCGACGAGGTCGGCGCAACCAGCCACAGGCGCGTGCGCCAGGAACCGGCCGACGCCAGGACGCCGGCGGAAGTATCCGGCCGGGATATCGACGGCGACCAGGCGCCCGCCGCAGGGCAGGCGCCCGCCAAGGCCAGGCCCACCCAGGTCGCCTCCACCGCGGCTGCCCACGCCCTGCGCCTGCTGAACCGGGCGCGCGGCACCGAGGCCCACCCACCGGCACCAAGTGTTCCCGACGCCCCGTTGGCAGTGGTCGTCGGCGGCGGGATCTCCGGGCTGGTGGCCGCCCGGGAACTGGCGGCCAGCGGCCACCGCGTCCAGCTGCACGAGGCAGGACCCGTCTTCGGCGGCTGCGTGGGACTCCACGAGGTCGCCGGGCTGGCACTGGATGCCGGCGCCGAGTCCTTCGCCACCCGCTCCACCGCCGTCGCCGACCTGCTGGGCGAACTGGGCCTGGGTGATGACATCGTCACACCCGAACCGGGGGGAGCCTGGCTCTACCTCAAGCGCGGGGCGGAGAACGTGGTCCTGCCGCTTCCCGCCACCGGCATCCTGGGCATCCCCGGGGACCCGTGGGCCGAGGAGGTGCGCCGCGCCGTGGGCCGTGCCGGCGCGCTGCGTGCCGCCGCCGACTTGATCACCCCGGTCTCCAAGAAGATCCTCGAGGGCGACATGTCCCTCGGCGCCCTGGTCCGCTCCCGCATGGGCTCGGCGGTGCTGGAGAACCTGGTGACTCCCGTGGTCTCCGGGGTGCACTCGGCGGACCCCGACACCCTTGACGTGGACGCCATCGCCCCGGGGCTGCGCGCCGCCGTGCACAAACACGGCTCGCTGGCCCGCGCCGTCGCAGCCATGCGTGCAGCGGCCCCTGCCGGATCCGCCGTCGCTTCCATCTCCGGGGGCATGAACCGCCTGGCCGCGGCGCTGGTGGCCGACCTCAAGGCCGCGGGCGTCCAGTTGCACGCCAACAGCCCGGTGGCAGGCATCGCGCCGGGCGCCGGGGGCACCGGCTTCCGCATCGAGCTGGCCCCGCGGGCCGCCGCCCCCGCGGCCAAGGACGCCAAGCACGAAAAGGAATCGCGGCACGAACGCCACGAGCGCCAGGCCCACGAGGCCGGGGCCGGGGCCGCCGGGGCCGGACAGCGGCGCGAAGTGCTTGCCGACCGCCTCGTCATGGCCACCGGCGGCGAAACCGCCGTCGATCTGTTGCGCGGCATCGACGCCGGGTTCGCCGAGCACCGCCCGGCTCCGGGGGCCGGCATTTCCCTGGTCACCCTGGTGGTCGACAAGCCCGAACTCGACGACGCCCCGCGCGGCACCGGACTGCTGGTGGCCCCCACCGTCGATGACGTCGGGGCCAAGGCGCTGACCCACGCCACCGCCAAGTGGCACTGGCTCGGGGACGAATCGGGCCCCGGCTCCCATGTGCTGCGCCTGTCCTACGGACGACTCAACGACGTGGCCTCCGCCCTGGTGAACGCCGATGACTCCTCGCTGCGCAATGCGGCGCTGAAGGACGCCTCGGTGCTGCTGGGAATCGAGATCACCGCCGGGGACATCCTGGGCTTCGACGTGGTGCGCTATTCCGGAGCGCTGCCCTTCGCCACCACCGGCCATGCCAAGCGCGTTGCCCTGATCCGCGAACTCGCCGCCACCCACCAGGGGCTCGACATCGTCGGGGCCTGGCTGGCGGGCACCGGCCTGGCCTCCGTCATCGCCGACACCCGCAAACGGCTGCGCATCACCGTCAGCTGAGCCTTCCACCCAGAGATTCGTTTCACTTACGATTACCGCTTCGCCCCCCACGGGTGGAGCACCGCCAAGAAAGCAGGAGATCCAAACCATGAGTGCAGTGGAATCCAACTCACCCGTCATCCGCGACCGCGAAGCAGCGGGTTCCGACGCGACCATGTACTACACCCTGTGGACCGTCTTCAAGCGCGATTCGGACCTGGACCGCCACGAGGGCGTCGAGGCGTTTGACGCGCTCATCGCCGAGCTCGCCGCCGAGGGAGTGACCCTGCGCGGCACCTACGACGTCTCCGCCATGCGCGAGGACGCCGACGTGATGACCTGGGTCCACGGCCCGACCGCCGAGTCCCTGCAGGCAGCGGTGCGCAAGATCCGCCGCTCCTACCTCTTCGCCGAGACCTCCATCGTCTACTCGACCATGGGCGTGCACCGCGAGGCCGAGTTCGCCAAGGACCACTCGCCGGCCTTCGCCCGCGGCGTGGCCCCGGAGACCTGGATGACCGTCTACCCGTTCGTGCGCTCCAATGACTGGTACCTGCTGGACCCCAAGGAGCGCGGCAAGATGCTGCGCGACCACGGCATCCTGGGCCGCGAGTTCCCCGAGGTGCTGGCCAACACCGTCGCCGCCTTCTCCTTCAGCGACTACGAATGGCAGATCTGCCTCGAGGCCCCGGACATGATCGACCTCGTCGACATGATGCGCCACCTGCGCTACACCGAGGCCCGCAACCACGTGCGCGAGGAAACCCCGTTCTACACCGGTCGCCGCATCTCCACCGCCGAGGTCGCCGAGGTCCTGCGATGAGCCAGGATTTCGATCCTCGCACCGGATACGACGCCAACGGCGTGATGGATCCCAAGGCGTACGACGCGATCCTGCTGGCGTCCTTCGGCGGCCCCGAGGGCCAGGAGGACGTGATCCCGTTCCTGCGCAATGTCACGGCCGGCCGCGGCATCCCCGACGAGCGCCTCGAGGAGGTCGCCACCCACTACCGGGCCAACGGCGGGGTGTCCCCGATCAACGCGCAGAACCGCGCGCTGAAGGCGGCCCTCGAGGCCGAGTTGGCCGCCCGCGGCATCAACGTGCCGGTCTACTGGGGCAACCGCAACTGGGCGCCATACGTCGCGGAAACCATCGAGCAGATCCATGCCGAGGGGCACCGCACGGTGCTGATGCTCTCCACCAGCGCCTACTCCGGCTACTCTTCCTGCCGGCAATACCGCGAGGACCTGGGCGTCGCCCTGCGCGAGACCGGGCTGGAGGGCAAGCTCGAGGTGGACAAGGTGCGCCAGTACTTCGACACCCCCGCGTTCGTGAACCCGTTCATGGACGGGCTGCGCGACTCGCTGGCCAACGTCCGGGCGCAGCTGGCGACGGCCGGCAACCCGGAGGGCGAGATTAGAATCGTCTTTGTCACCCACTCCATCCCGACCTCCGACGCCCAGGCCGCCGGCCCCCGCGAGATGGTCGCGCAGCTGGACACCGACCTGTACTCGGCCCAGCACCTGGCGGTGGCCGACGCGATCCTGGCCGGGGTGCCCGAGGCCGCCGGCCTGGAGCACTCCCTGGTCTTCCAGTCCCGCTCCGGCGCCCCGCACGTGCCGTGGCTGGAACCGGACATCAACGATGCGCTCACGCAGTACCAGGCCGCCGGCGTCGCCGGGGTCGTGGTGATGCCCATTGGCTTCGTCTCGGACCACATGGAGGTCCTCTGGGACCTGGACACCGAGGCGAAGGAAACCTGCGCCGAACTCGGCCTGGCCTTCCACCGCGCCCCGACCCCCGGGACCCACGCCACGTTCGTCTCCGGCATGGTCGACCTGGTGGCCGAGCGCCTGGCCGGCAGCGACGGAAACGCGCTGAAGCCCGGACGCGCCTCGGTCGCCGAGCTCGGCCCGTGGTTCGATGTCTGCCGCCCCAACTGCTGCGTGAAGGTGATGCGCGACGGGACCACCAAACCGACCATCGCCGCAGTCGACTCCGAGGTCGGGGTGCCTGCATCATGAGCGCCGAACGCTTCACCATCGGCACCCGCGGCTCCGCGCTGGCCACCACGCAGACCGGGAACGTCGCCGCGCAACTGCACGAGATCTCCCAGGTCCCCTACGACACCGTGCTGGTCAAGACCGAGGGGGACGTGACCACCGGTCCGCTGTCCCAGCTCGGCGGCACCGGCGTGTTCGCCGCCGCCCTGCGCCAGGCACTCTACGAGGGCAACTGCGACCTTGCTGTGCACTCGCTCAAGGACCTGCCCACCACGCAGCCCGAGGGCCTGGTCATTGCCGCCACGCCGAAGCGAGCGGACGTTCGCGACGCCTTGTGCGCCCGCGACGGGCTTTTCCTGGCCGAATTGCCCGAGGGAGCCACCGTCGGCACCGGTTCCCCGCGCCGCGCCGCCCAGGTGCTGGCCTTCCGGCCGGATCTGAAGATCGTGGACATCCGCGGCAACGTCGGCACCCGGCTGGGCCGGGTCAAGGGCTCGCCGGCGCAAAAGGACGACGGGGGAGTGGGGCGCACCGCCCAGGGCGACCTGGACGCGGTCATCCTGGCCGCCGCCGGCCTGGAGCGCCTGGGCCTGGAATCGCACATCACCGAGTACCTGGACCCGGAAATCATGCTCCCGGCCCCCGGCCAGGGCTCCCTGGCCGTGGAGGTGCGGACCGGCGGCAGCGGACACCCGTCCGTCGACGCGGCCTTGGAAACCATGGACGACGGCGACACGCGCCTGGCCATCACCGCCGAGCGCGCGCTGCTGGCCCGCCTCGAGGCCGGCTGCGCCGCGCCCATCGGCGCGCTGGCCACGGTGCACGGCGAAGTCCTGGTACTCGACTCGGTGGCTTGCCGTCCGGACGGCACCGACACCATGCGCCGCTCCGCCACCACGCAAACGCTCACCGTCGACGGCGCCCACGCCCTGGGCGTGGCGCTGGCCGAGCAATTGCTGCGCGAGGGCGCTGCCGACCTGGCGGGACTCTAGTCGCCACCATGAACGCTGATTCAGTGCTCGCCGGCCGCACCGCCCTGCTGCTGCGCGACCCCGCGCGGGCCGCGGAAACGGTGGCGCGGCTGGCGGCGCGCGGCGCGTCCGCGGCCGTGTGCAGGCTCATCGACTTCGAGCTGCCCGCCGACACCGGCGTGCTGGATGCCGGGGTGCGCCGGCTGCTGGACGGCGAGTTCGACTGGCTGGTGCTCACCTCGGTGAATACGGCCAGGGCCCTTGAACTCCGCGCCCGGGCCCTGGGCCTGGAACTGCGCATTCCGCGAAACACGCGGGTTGCGGTGGTCGGCGAGGCGACGGCGCGCGCCGTGAAGGCGCTGGGCGCGTCCGTGGACTTCATGCCGGAGCACGACCATTCGGCGCGCGGCATGCTCGCCGAGTGGGAGGAACTCAGCTCACCACCCCCGGCCGGCAAGGCGCACACCGCATTCATGCCGCAGGCTGACATCGCCTCCCCGACGCTGCGCGACGGCTTCACCGCCAGCGGCTGGGACGCACATATCGTCATCGCCTACCGCACCGTCCCGGCCCCCGCAGATCCCGAATTGGCCCTGCAGCCCCCGCTGCCGGACCCCGACCTGCCCCGCGGCAGCCACACCCTGGCCCGGGACCAGCTGCCCGCCGCCGTGGACCGGCTGGATGCGGTGTTCTTCACCTCTCCGAGCACCGTGGACCAGTTCTTGTCCCTGGTCCCGGCACCCGGGGCGAACCTGGCGCTGGTGGCTATCGGCGACAGCACCGCTGCCCGCCTGCGCGCCCACGGGCTGGAACCCACCGCCACCGCCGGTTTCCCGACCCCCGAGGGCCTCATCGACGCCTGGGAGCAATCCCTGCAACCCGCGCAAGAACCCCCGACCTAGGGGGATCCCGCAGCGCCGGCCCGAAGCCGGCGCCGCACACCCCCCCAACCTTCGAACCACCGCCAGCCTTCGAACCACCGCCAGTCACGAGCTTCACAAGGAGCCAGAATGTCATTCCCCGCCCGCAGGCCCCGTCGCCTGCGCACCACCCCAGCGATGCGCCGGCTTTCGGCCGAGCTCGTGATGGCCCCGCAGCAGCTGATCCTGCCCGCGTTCGTGCGCGAGGGGCTCACCGAACCGAACCCGATCACCTCCATGCCGGGGGTTGTCCAGCACACCATGGACACGCTCAAGGCAGCCGCCGCCGAGGCCGTCGAGCTGGGCCTGGGAGGCATCATGCTCTTCGGCATCCCGGAGACCCGCGACGCCGCCGGCAGCGCGGGCGTGGACCCGGCCGGCATCCTGAACCGCGGGATCGAGGCAGTGCGCGCCGAGGTCGGCGACGAGCTGGTCATCATGTCCGATGTCTGCCTGGACGAATTCACCGACCACGGCCACTGCGGCGTGCTCGATGCGGCGGGCAATGTCGACAACGACGCCACGCTCGAAATCTACGGCCGCATGGCCGTCGCGCAGGCCGAGGCCGGAGCGCACATGCTCGGCCCTTCGGGCATGATGGACGGCCAGGTAGCGGTGATCCGCCAGGCGCTGGACGACGCCGGTCACCAGGATGTCTCCATCCTCGCCTACGCCGCGAAGTACGCCAGTGCGTTCTACGGCCCGTTCCGCGAGGCCGTCGATTCCCAGTTGAAGGGCGATCGCCGAACCTACCAGATGGATGCCTCCAACCGCCGCGAGGCGATGATCGAGGTCGAGCTGGACCTGGCCGAGGGCGCCGACATGGTCATGGTCAAGCCGGCCATGAGCTACCTGGACGTGCTGGCCGACGTGGCCGCCATGTCCCCGGTGCCGGTCTCCGCCTACCAGATCTCCGGCGAGTACGCGATGATCGAGGCCGCCGCCGCCAACGGCTGGATCGACCGCCGCGCCGCCATCACCGAATCCGTGCTGGGCATCCGCCGCGCCGGGGCCGACACCGTGTTGACTTACTGGGCCAGCGAGCTCGCCCAGTGGCTGAAAGAAGGAAAATAATGACCAGCTCCGCAGAACTCTTCGCCACCGCCCAGCAGCTCATGCCCGGCGGGGTGAACTCCCCGGTGCGCGCCTTCGGCTCGGTCGGCGGGGTTCCCCCGTTCATGGTCGGTGCCAAGGGCGCCTACCTGACCGACGCCGACGGCAACTCCTACGTCGACCTGGTCTGCTCCTGGGGACCGGCGTTGCTGGGCCACGCCCACCCCGCCATCCAGGATGCGGTCCACGCGGCGGTCGACCGCGGCCTGTCCTTCGGCGCCTCCACGCCCGACGAGGGCAAGCTGGCCCGCCTGGTGATGGATCGCTTCGGCGGCGTGGAGCGCATGCGCATGGTCTCCACCGGCACCGAGGCCACCATGACCGCGGTGCGCCTGGCCCGCGGCTACACCGGCCGCGACCTGATCGTGAAGTTCGCCGGCTGCTACCACGGCCACCTCGACGGACTGCTGGCCGCCGCCGGCTCCGGCCTGGCGACCCTGGCACTGCCCGGCTCAGCAGGGGTAACCGCGGCCACCGCCGCCGAAACCCTGGTGCTGCCGTACAACGACCGCGAGGCCATCACCACCGCGTTCGCCGAGCACGGGGAGCGGATCGCGGCGGTCATCACCGAATCGGCACCCTGCAACATGGGCGTGGTCACCCCGGAAGCCGGCTTCAACAAGTTCCTGGCCGAGACCACTCGCGCCAACGGCGCGCTGCTGATCTTGGATGAGGTGCTCACCGGGTTCCGCGCCTCGGACGCCGGCTACTGGGGACTGACGGGCCGCACCGAGGGCTGGACCCCGGATCTCTACACCTTCGGCAAGGTCATCGGCGGCGGCCTGCCCACAGCTGCCCTGGGCGGCCGCGCGGAGGTCATGGACTACCTGGCCCCGCTGGGCCCGGTGTACCAGGCCGGCACGCTCTCGGGCAACCCGGTGGCCATGGCCGCCGGCATTGCCCAGCTGACCAACGCCACCGCCGAGGTCTACGCGCACATCGACGAGAAGTCCCTGCAGCTGCAGGCGGCCCTCACCGAGGCACTGGGTGCCGCCGGTGTCGACCACTCGATCCAGCGTGCCGGCAACCTGTTCTCGGTCGCCTTCGGCACCTCGGAACACGGGGTGCACAACTACGAACAGGCCCAGGCGCAGGAAGCATACCGCTACGCACCGTTCTTCCACTCGATGCTGGAAGCGGGAATCTACCTGCCGCCGAGCGTATTCGAGGCCTGGTTCCTGTCCTCGGCGCACGACGATGACGCCATGGAAAAGATCTTCGCTGCGCTTCCGGCTGCCGCACGCGCGGCGGCATCGGCGGTTCCCACCGTCTAGCCCCAACAAGTGCTGTGAAAGCCCCCGGATGCTGCCGTGTCAATCGCTTGATGCAGCAGTTTCCGGGGGTATTTTCATTTGTTCGGGTACTTCACGCCGCGTTGAGAATAAAATTTGGTGAGGTCTAGGCCACTTTCCCCTCCGGCTTTTCTGCGGGGCCGCGGCCTGTGGGGGAAAGCGGCACAGCCGTCTACGGGAATGCAGGGAACAGTAAAACGGTACGTCAGATATCGATTGTTTGACCTGTTCGGGTGTGGGGGCGGGTGCTCTGATTCCCGGCGCAGGGACGCACCCGGGGCGATCGGTTCGCCAGGGCGTATTGGCGACGCGGCTACGCTTGTCCGGTTAGTTTTCGCGTTTCGTTGCCGCCGAGGAATTCAGTGAGCCTTTTTCGTACCAAACCCGTGGAGAGTTTCCTGGCAGACGCCGCGGAACCGGGACGACAGCTCAAGCGGTCCCTGAACACTTGGGATCTGATGATCATGGGTGTCGCAGTGTCGGTGGGCGCCGGAATCTTCTCCGTGGGCGCACGGGCCGCAGCAAGCTTTTCCGGTCCCGCAGTCACGCTGTCATTCGTGATCGCCGCACTGACCTGCGCCATGGCCATCATGTGCTACGCGGAATTCGCGACGGCGATCCCCGTCGCGGGTTCGGCTTATGTGTTCTCCTACGCCACCATGGGCGAGTTCGTCGCGTGGATCATCGGTTGGAACCTGATCCTCGAACTTTTCACGGCGACTGCGGTGATCGCCAAGTATTGGGGTATCTACCTCACCGAAGTTTTCCAGCTCGTGGGAGTACACCTCTCACCCACCATTGACCTAGGCATCGTCACCATGAGCTGGGGACCATTGCTGATCGTTGCGCTGTTCACGCTGTTGCTCGTCATGGGCACCAAGCTGTCAGCCACGGTCGGGAATGTGTTCACCATCATCAAGATCGCCGTCGTGCTCTTTGTCATCGTCGCCGGTCTGTTCTACATCAAGGCGGAGAACTTCACTCCGTTCATCCCGGAAGCCATTCCGGCCACGGGGGATGGCACCACCGACGTGCTCAAGCAGTCGCTCTTCGCCTTTGCCACGGGTGCCGCTCCGGCACAGTACGGCATGATGGGTGTGCTGGCCGGAGCCGCGCTGGTCTTCTTCGCGTTCGTCGGCTTCGACGTCGTGGCAACCAGCGCCGAAGAGGTCACCAACCCGAACAAGACGCTGCCCCGCGGCATCTTCGCCGGCCTTGCCCTGACCACGCTGCTGTACGTGGGTGTCTCATTCGCACTGACGGGCATGGTGTCCTACAAGGATCTGGCAGCGGTCGAAACCCCGACGCTGGCCACCGCGTTCTCGCTGGTAGGCAACGACGGGGCAGCATCGGTCATCGCCGTCGGCTCGCTCATCGGCCTAACCACAGTGGTCATGGTGCTGCTGATGGGGCTCTCGCGAGTGGTGCTGGCCATCAGCCGCGACGGGCTGCTGCCGCACTCCCTGTCCAAGACCAGTGCCAAACGCGGCACCCCGGTGCGCATCACCGTAATTTGCGGTTCTCTGGTTGCCCTGGTGGCCGGGTTCACCCGAGTGGACGTGCTCGAGGAAATGATCAATATCGGCACGCTTTCGGCGTTCGTGATGGTCAGCCTGGGCATCATCGTGTTGCGCCGCAAGCGCCCGGATCTCAAGCCGGCCTTCCGGGTACCGTTCGGTCCGGTCATCCCAATTGTCTCGGCCCTGCTGTGCACCTATCTGATGCTCAACCTGGCCGTCGAGACGTGGATCTACTTTGTTGTGTGGTTGGTTCTCGGCGTGCTGATCTACTTCGGCTACGGACGCAGCCACTCTCGCCTTGACGAAAAGCATGCGGATCAGGTGGCGGCGATGGAAGAGATTGCTGAGCCGGAGCTTGCGGCCAAGTAGGACGTAAGAGCGGCTGGCTGCCTGGCTAGCCAGTTGCGGTAGCGGTTAATCTGTGACCGACGGTGTATTAAGTCTCTCTGATTCAGAGGCAGGCGCCGGCGCCGTTGATATCTTCGCGCAGCACCGGGGTATTGGCCCGGGGCACGCACTCCGATCAGGGCTTCGGCCTTCAACTTAGTCGCATTTGACGAAGGCAAGCATTGCACCGGAAGGGAACTCGCTGGCCTGCGTCATGCCGAGCGACTCGTAGAACGCCTTCTGCCCGGGCTCATCGTCGGTCAACAGGACTTTCTGCCGAACGCCTGGATATTGCGCGAAGATCAGCTCGGCAAGCCCGCGGCCAATCCCTGCCCGGTGGTGATCCGGGTGGACAAGAATATCCTGCAGGTAGCAGATCGAAGCGCCATCGGAAATGCTCCGGGCCAAGCCGACCAGCTGGTTGCCGACGTGGACAACAGCTACCGTGTGCGATCCTTGAATCGCGGCCAACAGGGTATCGGGGGAGTTCGTGTAGGCGCTCCAGCCGACTGCGTTGTACAAACCGATCAGCTCGATGGCCTCGATCTGCTTAGTGAGTGAATACGCAATGTTCTCCATTCCCGTTGTTCTATCACACCGCGCATATGACAGTAGGGAGGCGTTGGCCGCGTGCCGCGACTGGGTCAGTGGACCACGGTGACCTACGCGATGAATGGAGAAGATCAGGCAGCTGCGGTTTCCGGATGGAAGACCCAGTTCCGCCTGGGTAATCGCAGCGGATCCCGCGATGCGGGCAGCACCACATGGGGGATTTGGGCGATCACAACGACCTCAAAATGCCCCGCATGGTAGGCAGTGTGGCAGCGGATGCACAATAACAACCCGTTGGACACATTGGTCTTCCCACCTTCGGAAAACGCCTTGATGTGGTGGACTTCAGTGCGGTGCACCGGCATCGAACAACCGGGATTTGCACAGCCGCGGTCGCGGGCGGCGATGGCCCGCTTCTGCGCCTTGGTGAAGTAACGAACTTTCCTGCCAAGATCCAGCGGCTGGCTGTTGCCGCCCATGACCAGCGGCAGGATTCCAGCATTGCAGGCCAGCCGACGCGCTGTTGCAGCGGAAACGAGTTCTCCGTGCTGGGT
This sequence comes from Paeniglutamicibacter sp. ZC-3, assembly GCF_025847175.2. Classification (NCBI taxonomy): domain Bacteria; kingdom Bacillati; phylum Actinomycetota; class Actinomycetes; order Micrococcales; family Micrococcaceae; genus Paeniglutamicibacter; species Paeniglutamicibacter sp. ZC-3. Next base: position 94,947 of record NZ_JAOYTG010000016.1, read on the forward strand.
GAAGCCGGGTTCGGTGGTGATCCCGGCCAGGGCATCGTAGGTAATCGTCACCAGGATGTCTATGCGGGAGCCCATCGGCATCCACACGTCCTCGGGTGTTTGCGGGTCGATCAATCTGGTGATTGCGTCGAACACCACCTGGTAGAGCCTGCGTGCGCGCAACCTGGCGTTTGTTTCCTTGGCGGTCTCCCCGGGGAGCGGTGCTTCCTCGGGAGAGATGACAATCGGGTGGCCAACGTCGTTGAAGCCCGCGCGTGGGCGTTGGTCGACCGGCGTGTCGGGGTTTGCCGCCCAATCGGGGATGGGGAGGAAGTCCTGGTCGAAGGGGGTGCCGAGTGTACCGGGAGTGCCCGATGCGGTGAATCGGACACCAGCGGTGGAAGGATTGTCGTCCGTGGACATGTCCGTGGCATCCTCCGAGGAGCCGCTGCCGTCGGCGTCGTCCTCGGGGGAGCTCGCGGTATCGGCGTCGGCGGTAGTGGGGATGCAGTCCATGGCCTCGTCCTCGCCGGGCTCATCGGCATTGCCACGATCGGTGGGGACGGGGAGCTGGCCGGAGGAAGTGCGGGGGTTGTTCTGATCGTCGGCCAAGCTCATCAGTTGTTCGTGGCCCACGGCGTCGGTGGTCAACTCCCAGACATAGCCGGTGGGCCGTTTGCCCTTGAAACGCAGGTTGAGGTTGCGCTCCATGATGGCTTCCTCGCGGTCGAGAACACTGCGGTCAAGGTCGACGGATGCCCGCTTGATCAACTTTTCGACGGTCTTCTGTCCGGCGGTGGCCAAGGTGCCTGCTACCAGGGCCTCGAGCTTGGTGCGAACGTCGTGGGGATCCGGTTGGATTTCGATGGAGGGCTCGAGTGCCGCGAGCTTGGCCGCGGCGCTGGCAATGGCGCGCGGATCGACTGAACCCGACGCCAGGATACTGCCCAATTGTGGGTAACTGGCCGGGGCACTCTGCCCGTCGGCATCGAGATGCGGCAGCAGCCGATCGTGGGATTTCACGCGGTGCTCGGCAGTGAAGTAGTCGAGATTGAACTGGGACTCCAGAAACTCTGGGGTGCCTTTGTGCAGCGGTTTGCGATCGGCGGCGCTCACGGCGTCGGCAGGAAGCTGCGTATCTCCGTGGGCGAAGGGCTCCGGTGCGGCCAACACTCGGTTGAGCTCGGCCAGCGCGCCGTCGGTCAACGTATTGACCTCGGTCATGTCGCACGAGCCCGCGGCGATGATTTGCGCGTGGCTGCCCGCATGGGCGAAGCGCTCGGATAGTCGCGCAAAGGCCGCGGCGCGGACCGGAGAGCCACCGATGGACCGATCCGCAGCATCAACGGTCCGGCGCAGCAGGAGTTCGAGCGCTGCAAGGGTTCGCAACGGGTCGATGGGCGTGCCGGCATTCGGGGTTGGGCCGGTGGTCCCGGTTCCCAGTGCCCCGTTGAGCGCGGTCAGTGCCGCGTCGATGATGCCGGTGGCTGTGCCCATGTCTCCCATGATGCGCCTGGCGCCACGCGTGTGGGTGGCACGTGGCGGGGTTGTGGATAAGCGCCGGGTGCACTCGGGCGTTGCCGGCAGCGGAGACGGAGGGGAGCAACGCCTGTGGCGACCAACGTCGGGCACCAGGCAGGATGCGCCGGGCCTGCGGTGGGAAATGAGGCGATTCAGAGACAAAGAACGCGCTGTTCCCCCCTCCAGCCGCAAGGCAGAAGCAGGGGGAACAGCGCGTTCTCGGGTTCACTGCCCGGCCGCGATTGCCGCCGGGAGTGGGGTGGGGCCTAGAAGGCGGGGATGACGCTTCCGTCGGTCCAGGTCTTCTTGATGTAGTCTCCAACCTCGGCCGAGTGGAGAAGCTCTTCGAGCTTGGCGATGGCCGCGGTCTTTTCGCCTTCACGCCAGGTGAGGAAGTTGGCGTTCGGGTTGTCGATGGCCGATTCCTGGGCAACGACCTCGTCCAGGTTCAGCTTCGCCTGGGCGATGTAGTTGCCGTTGATGATGGACAGGCCGATGGTCGGATCCTCGGCGTAGAACTTGGGAACCTGTTCGGAGTTGACTTCCTTGAACGTCAGCTTCTTCGGGTTCTTGGCTTCGTCGCCCTCAAGGGTCAGTGCCGAGTCGGTGTCCTCGAGGCCGGTGAGCACGCCGGCGGTTTCCAGGACGCGCAGGCCGCGCAGCTGGTTCACCGGGTCGTTGTTCAGCAGCACGGTGGAGCCCTCGGTGACCTCGGCGATGTCCTTGAACTTCTTGGAGAAGACGGTCAGCGGCTCGACGTGGATGCCCGCGCCGTGCTCGAACTTGTATCCCTTGGACTTCACCTGGTCTGCGAGGTATGCCTCGGTCTGGAAGTAGTTGGCATCCAGGGTCTTGTCGGCCAGTGCGATGTTCGGCGTCTGGTAGTCGTCGATTTCGGTGATTTCCAGGTCGATGCCCGCATCCTTGGCCAGGTTCTCATCGATGTACTGGAGGATCTGGGCATGCGGGATCGGGCTGGAGCCGACCTTCACAATGGTCGGGTTGGCCGGGTCGAGGGTTGCTTCCGCGCTGGGGGTGGTGGCAGTGCCGCCTCCGCAAGCCGTCAGTGCGAACAACGTGGCGACACCGGTCAGGGCAAGTGCGAGTTTCTTACGCATGGGATGCGCTTCCTTTTCATCAAGTTCCGGTGTCGGCGACAGCGGAAAACAAACGCAGCTAGCGGCTACTGGCTGCGCGCCGGCGGGATGAGCCGTCGGAATTCTTTGGTGCCGGGGCAGGGCCCCGACGGTTTAGCGGTGGTCGACGAGGCGGGCCAGCCGGTCGCCGAGGATCTGGACCAGCTGGACCAGGAGAACCATGATCACGATGGTCACGATCATCACGGTGCCGTCATAGCGCTGGAAACCGTAGTTGTAGGCCAGACGGCCCAGGCCGCCACCGCCGACCAGACCGGCCATCGCGGAGTACCCGATGAGCGTGACGACGGTGGTGGTGGTTGCCGCGATGATCCCCGGCAGTGCTTCCGGGACCAGGACCTTGCGGGTGACCTGCATCTTCGTCGAACCCATGACCAGGGCCGCATCGATCTTTCCGGTGGAGACGTCGCGCAGCGCGGATTCCACCAGGCGGGCGAAGAACGGGATGGTGCCGATCGTCAGCGACACCGAGGCGGCGACCGGGCCCAGCGAGACGCCGACCAGCAGGGTGGCGAACGGGATCAGGGACAGCATCAGGATGGCAAAGGGGATGGAACGGGTGATGTTGGTGATGACGCCGGAAAGCAGCAGATTCAACCAAGGAATCGGGGTCAACCCGCTCTTGGCGGTGTTCAGCAGGAGAACGCCCAGCGGCAGGCCCACCAAGACTGTGAAGAAGCCGGAGATGCCCGTCATTTGCAGGGTCTCGAGGAACGCCGGCCACATGGCCTTGGTGATGCCGGGGTTGGTCATCAGGTCATTGAAGAAGTCCATTGCTTACTTGCCCTCCTTCACGGTGACTGCGACGCCGTTGGCGAGCAGGTGGTTGGTGATGCCGGTGATGTCTGCTCCCTCGGGAAGCTGGATGCGAATGTGCGCGAATTGGTGTTCGCCGAGATGCTCGACGGAGCCGGCCAGGACGTTTACGTCGGTGTTGAACGTACGGGCAATCGAGGAGATTACCGGCTCGGTTGCCTGGGTGCCGGAGTACAGAAGGTCCAGGACGGTTCCGGCGGGAAGGCTGTCCGGCAATTCACCGGGCATCGGCAACAACGCCTGGGAGAGACGGCCGGCCGGGTCGGCGACGACCTTTTCGATGTCCCCGTGCTCGACGATGCGGCCGGCTTCCAGCAGCGAGACCGAGTCACAGGCCTGCTTCACGACGTTCATTTCGTGCGTGATGATCAGAACCGTGAGGTTCAGGCGGTCGCGGACCGACTTGATGAGCTCGAGGATCTCGTTGGTGGTCTTGGGATCCAGGGCGCTGGTTGGCTCATCACAAAGCAATACGTCGGGATCCGACGACAGGGCGCGGGCGATGCCCACGCGCTGGCGCTGGCCGCCCGAGAGCTGGGCAGGGTAGGCGTCTGCAAACTGGGTCAGACCGACGAGCTCAAGCAGGGCGGTGACCTTTTCGGTGATCTTGGCCTTGGGTGTGCCGATCAACTCCAGCGGGAAAGCCACATTCTGCGCCGTGGTGCGCGAATCCATGAGATTGGCGTGCTGGAAGACCATGCCGATGCGTCGCCGTGCGGTGCGCAAATCGGCATCGGACACGTTGGCCAGTTCCTTGTTGTTAACGGCGACCGACCCGGAGGTGGGTCGGTCCAGCAGGGTGAGGCAACGGACGAGCGTTGATTTTCCTGCTCCGGAATGGCCGATGATGCCGTGGATTTGGCCGGCGTCGACGTGCAAGGAGACACCATCCAGGGCGACGACTTCGCGTCCGCCCTGCCGGTAGACCTTGCGCAGGTCGGTGACTGTGATCAAAAGGGGTGTCCTTAGCAATCAAAAAGAAAAGGGGTACTGGCCATTCAACCACTATCGAATGAATGCGGCGCAATCATGGACATAGTTGGCCATATTTTGCAACCGTTGTCCATAAATGCGGGATCATTCGTCTGATTCACGTGGAATCCAGGCCATTCTCGAAGAAATCGCCGATTGCCCGCGGCAAAAACGCTACGAGGGGTTACCCGATCGTAGGGTGATCTGTGTCACGAGCGTTCTGCGCCTGGGAAATGTTGCCTTCTGTTGCGCCGAAGGCCCGGCATCTGAGACTCCGATGGTCGGACTCCCGGTGCCGTTGATGCCTTTCCCGGCGCTCTTCCGCAGCGAGGACGGAAGGTGCCTTTGCCCACCGAAAACGCCAAAGGCGACCCCATGCAGGGTCGCCTTCAGACTCATTCGCAACGTGGGGGG
>NZ_JAOYTG010000017.1:0-95824 GCF_025847175.2 Paeniglutamicibacter sp. ZC-3
AAAATAAATAAATTGGTATCAACAAACTTGGCACACTATTGAGTTCTCAAACAACAGACACTTCCAACACCCACAACCGGACTAACAATTCCTACCGGCGCTTCGCTCTGGAGCAACTTTACTATCCTAGACCCAAACAAACTCAGCGTCAAATCGACTTCCGAAGTTCATTTGGAATTCTTTGCAATCGGCTCCGCGCTTCACCCTTTCGGGCTACGTTGCGGTGCTCGGTGCGAGAAATAACTGTACGCGCATCCGGCCCAAATGTCCAAACGGCAGGAACCCTCACCACCGGAAGACCAAAACCCCCGGAAATACGGGGCCAAGACCCTGCTGCGGCTACGTTTTTCGGCCATTCGGCCAAAAGCGTCAACTGAGCCCTGCATCACTACAGCGTCAGGGGTCGGCCATAGACTGAAAACATGCCTGAATTTCCCGTAAACGCATCGCCCATTCAGCAATCCCTCAACCCATTGCAGCAGATACTCGGTTACACCGAGCCAATCTTCAACGCATCGATGGCCGGTGCGGCCGGCGGCGCACTGGCTGCAGCTGTTTCTGCCGCCGGAGGCTTTGGCATGCTGGGCATCGGTGGCAATGCCACCAAGGAGTGGATCGACAACGAGGCAAAACTTGCCGCGTCATCCGGTCGGGGGTGGGGCGCCGGACTCATGGCCTGGGTCCTGGCGAAGAACCTTGAACCGCTGGAACAGGTGTTGGATCACGGCCCTTCCTTCGTCTGCATCAGCTTTGGGGAACCCGGACCCGCCGCCTCCCTTGCACATGAGTCCGGTGCCTTGGTGGGCATGCAGGTCGGGAATGCAGCAGAGCTTTCCCGCGCACTGGAAGACGACATCGATGTGGTGATCTGCCGGGGGAATGAGGGAGGAGGTCATGGACGCAATGAGGTGTCCACCCTTCCCCTGCTTCAGCTGGCACTGGAACGAACCGGCAAGCCCGTCATTGCCGCGGGAGGTTTGGCCACGGCCGCCGGGGTTGCCGCCGTACTGGGTGCTGGCGCATCGGCCGCATGGATCGGAACGCGTTTCGTCGCCGCGACGGAATCGACCAGCCACCGCAACATCAAGGATTCCATCGGGGCGGCCGGCCTGGATGACACCATCTACACCCGCGCCTTTGACATTGCCCAGCGCATTGACTGGCCGGTTCAATACGGCGGCCGGGCCTTGCGCAACGACTTCAGCGACACCTGGGCCGAGAACCTCGAGGCCCTCGGTGCCGCGGTGAAGGCAGACGACTCCCTGACCACATCGATCAACGGCGCCCGCGCTGAGGGAGACACCTCCCTTGCTCCGGTCTATGCCGGCCAGTCTGCAGGGCTTTCGACTACGGGGCAAAGTGCCGCGGAAATCATCGCGGACCTTTCACGTTTCCGGTCGCTGTTGCGGCAGGCTGCCCGCCGATGGGACACGAAGTAGGCCAACCGGGCCGGCAGGCTCAGTAGCCCAGCGGCATATTGTCGATCAGCCGGACCTCGCCGACCCTCGCCGCCACCAGCAGCAACCCCTCGCCGGTGAACGGGGTGTCCTGGCAATTGAAGGCCAGCTCCTGCAAGGTGCGCGGGTCAACCAGTTCGAAGTAGTCGAGCTCCACCAGGGGTTCCATCTCGAAGAGTCCCGCGGCGTCCTCCAGATACAGCGGTTCGTGCCGTTCGGCCCGTTCCTTGACCAAGCTCAATGCCCGGTGGATCACCAGGGCCGCCTTGGCCTGCTCCGCGGTGAGGAATTGGTTCCGGCTGGAAAGGGCCAGTCCCTCGGCGCTGCGGATGATGGGCACCGAGCAAATTTCGACCGGGTAGTTCAGGTCGGCCACCATGCGGCTGATGAGCACCAGCTGCTGCGCGTCCTTCTGTCCAAAATATGCGCGATAGGAAACTGGTACCCCAAGCGTGGCGGGCGGCATGGCAAAGTGGAGCAGCTTGGCCACCACGGCGAGCATCCCGTCGAAGTGGCCCGGTCGCGAAGCGCCCTCGAACTTCGATCCCAGTTCCCCCGAATCGATCTTGATCAGTGGGCGGCCGTCGGGGTAGACCGTCGAAACCTGGGGGGCAAAGACGATGTCGGCACCGGCGCGGGCCAGGATCTCGACGTCGGCCTCGAGGGTGCGCGGATATCTGGCAAAATCCTGCGCATCGTTGAATTGCAGCTCGTTGACGAAGATGCTGACCACCAGCACGTCGTTGTGCGCCCGGGCGGTGGAAACCAGGGACTCGTGGCCCGAGTGCAGGGCTCCCATGGTGGGCACCAGTCCCAAGGTTGCGGTGCCCTGCTCCGGGGCATTGAACTCGATGGCCCGGGCAATCGCCGCCGAAAGTTCGGCCGCCGTGCGGACGATGCGGGGGGTGCGGCCGGCTGAATCTGCTGGTGTGCTCACCGGCCCAGTTTATCCGCGGGTTCCGCCGATGGCCCTAGTGTGTCGGTTCGCCCAATGCGGCCAGGATCCCGTCGAGGGTCCCCCGGTTGATCAACCCGCGGGCATGGGCGCGCAGCGCTGTCGCCCGGCTCATCGCCAGGTAGCCCTCCCGGGTGTCCTCGCCGATGTCCTCCCCGGCCAGTGCGGCCCGGTGCGCGGCAACCGTCTGCACATCCCCGCGGGCCACCGGCCCGGTCAGCGCGCCCTCCCCGGAGGCCAGCGCATTTTCCAGCGAGGCACGCATGAGCGCCGACAGCACCCGCTCGGGATGCTCGACGCCGATGCCCGCCAGGATGCCCGCCGACTGCCCGGCAACCGTCACCAGGTGGTTGGAGGCGTGCGACAGGGCCGCGTGGTACTTGACACGGTCTTCCTCGGCGATGACCACCGGCTCGCCGCCCATTTCCACCACGAGCGCCTGGGCGATGGGAAGAACCATGTTCGAGGCGGTGACCCCGAAGACGCAATCGCCGAGCCGCTCCAGGTCCATGCTCATCCCGGTGAAGGTCATGGCCGGATGGATGGCCAGCCCAATGGCACCGGCTGCCATTGCCGGAGCCAGCACCTCGGTGCCGTAGCGCCCGGCGGTGTGCACCACCAGCTGGCCCACCTGCCAATGTCCGGCCGCGGCGAGCCCGGAGACCAGGTCCGCCAGCGCGTCGTCGGGCACCGCCAGGATGACCAGTTCGGCGCGGCGCAGGATCTCCGGGATCTGCAGCACCGGGACATCGGGAAGGAGCAGCTCCGCTCGTTCGAGCGAGGACTCGGAGACCGCGTGGACCCCGATGACTTGGTGCTCGGCCGCGCGCAGCGCCGCACCCAGCACGGCGCCGACCTTGCCGGCGCCGATGACGCCCACTCCCAGCCGTCCCGGCTTGCCCTTGTTTCTCATGCGTCTCCCAGCCAGTGGTTCGAATCCGTTTGCTTCCGTGCCGCGGCGGCTCGGTCTGCCTGTTCAAGGAACAGGTCCCGTCCCGCATCGATGTCGAGCTGGCGCACCACCGGCACCACCGGCCCGGGGATCGTGGCAAGGGCCAGGTCAACCACGCCCATCCGCCGGGCCAGGGGGCCCTGGCGCAGGGAAAGCCCTTGGGTGCGGGCGTGCGGAACGATGGCGATGGTGCGGTGCAGCGCGCCGTTGCGTGCCACCAACGCGGTGTCGGTCAGCGCGTAGCCCTGCCGGCGGTAGGCCAGGAGCGCGAGCGGGCGGATCCGGGGAGGGGAAACCACGAAGCCGTGCGCTGTGCCGCTGCCGTTGATGGCGGCGGCAAAGAATTCGCGCGGCGCCTCCACCCCGGGGGACGGCAGCACCACCGAGAGCACCGCGAGCACGTCCTCGTAGGTGCCCACCGGCAGCAGCACGCTGCGCTGCTCCGCGTCGTTCGCGGCCCCTCCCCCGATGCCCGCGACATTGACCGCGACCTTGTACCAGCCCATCGGACGCCAGAAGAAGGGGGCGGAAACCTTGATGGCCTGCACCCGCCCCGGGGGCACCGTTTGGTGGCGGGTGTCCAGCAGCCCGTAGCCCACGCGCAATCCATCGGCACTCGTGGCGGCCTTGAAGTTGTAGCCGGTGTTGAGGTTGTTCCACAGCGCGCCGGCCATGCCCAGCAGCGCCGGGAGCAGGTAGAACGGCGCGAAACCCTCGATGTTGGACATGGCGATGGCCAGCCCGATAAGGCCCAGCACCATGAACACCGTGGACGGGCGCAACAGGATGGAACCGACCAGCCGGCCCAGCGGGACGCTGGCGACCACGCGTTCGCTCGCTGCCCGGGGGCCGCGCGGCGCCGTGACGGCGGGCGGGAACCGCACATCCGCCATTTGCCCGGGTTCCGGAGACTGGCCACCGGCGGGCCCCGGCTCGCCGGCCGGTTCAAGCGGTGGCGGGGAATCATTGGTTGCCTGCAGCCCTGCGGCGCGGGCCAGGATGGCGTTGCGCAGTTCGTGGGCCTCGGAGAGCTTCACGAAGGCCAGGTTCATGGCGGCGGAGCCGGAGTCTGCGACGTCGAAGCGCAGCTCGGCCAGCCCGAAGATCCGGGCGACCAGCGGCTGGGCAATGTCGATCGACTGCACCCGGTCGATGCGTGCCTGGCGCTGCTGGCGGAAGACCATGCCGGAGTTCACGTTCACGTGGCGCTCGGTGATCTGGTACTTGGTGAACCACCAGGAGCCGAAGAAGCCCAGCAGGATCAGCAGCAGGATGCCGCCGCCGATGAGCAGCGAAACCAGCAGCGGGGCGCCGGAGACAAAATCGGGTCCGCGGCTTGGTTCCTCCTCGCCGAAGAAGGAGGAAAGGGTGTTTTGCCCGTAGACGAAGGCGATGGCCACCACGGCGAGCCAGCCGCGCACCAAGGGCGAGACCGGGTGGACCCGGTGCCACGGCACCTCGGGTGCACCGGGCTCCGGTGCGGGTGGGGGGTTCACAGCCCGGCCAAACGCGATTCGCCGCGGGCCGCAAGCTGCTCGCGCAGGCGCGTGCCCTCTGCCAGGGGCAGGCCGGGGATCTCGGCGGTGGCGTCGGCCGCGGCGGTGTGCAGCTTGACCTTGCACAGTCCCAGCATCCTGTCGATGGGTCCGACGGCCACGTCGACGAATTGCATCCGGCCGTAGGGAACCACCAGCACCCTTTGGAACATCAGCCCCTGGCGCACCAGCAGGTCGTCCTCGCGCTCGGCATAGCCGATCGCTGCAACCTGGCGCGGAATCAGCACCAGGCGAATGATGTCGATGGCCACCGCCACCGCGGGGATGGCAATGGCCAGCCAGAGCGGGAAGCCGGTCCACACCCCGAACCGGTTCAGCACCAGGGGCATGCACAGCACCGCCAGCGTCACCAGCGCGCCAATGCCCCAGCCCACCATGCGGACCTTTGCGTAGCTCGGGGACACCCGGGTCCAGTGGATCCCGGCCGGATCAATTGGTTCCTGCTGCATAGCCTTCCTCGTCCTCGCCCTCGGTCTTGGCCGCCGGGTCCGAAGGATCTTCCGGGGGCAGCTTGCAGAACTGTTCCACAACCCATCCCACGATAACCATCACCAGCGCACCGCCGATCATCACCAAGGATGATTTCACCGCCTCGCTGCCCAATCCTGCCGCGGTGAGAAGCCCCAACAGGATCCCGCCGTGCCATCCGGCGATGATGGACCCGGCATACACGCTGGCCTGGGCCAGCACCAGGGTCCTGGCCGCGGCAATCGGGTCCACCCGCCTCTTGGTCCGCCCGGAGGTGTAGAGCTTGATGCGGATGCCCATCACCAGGGTGATCAGGCAGGCAGCGCCCATCGACACCAGCGAGGTCCAGTGCAGCACCGGCACCGGATAGCCGCGGGTGGTGGCAAGGATCTGCAAGGCGTAGCCGGCGACGACGCCGATCACCAGCACCGTGAAGACCCACAGGGGCCGCAGCGAGTTCATCGGCCTAGGCCTCCGCTTCGGCACGTTTGATGCCCGGGGTGTCCGCCGCGGCGGCGGCCAGCTCGGCCACCGGCGTCCCGTCCAGCGTGGCGTCGGGTTCCATCCAGGACCAGGGAAGCAGCACGAAGCCGCGCGTCGCGGCCCGCGGGTGCGGCAGCGTCAGCACCGGGTCCTCGCTGGTTTGCCCGCCGTAGGTGATCACGTCGATGTCGAGGGTGCGCGGGCCCCAGCGCACCTCGCGGGTGCGGTGGTGTGCCTGCTCGATGGCCTGGCAGGCTGCCAGGAGCCCCAGCGGGGCCAGGTCGGTGTTGATGCGCAGCACCAGGTTCAGGAAGTCGGGTTGGCCTGCGGGCCCTCCCACGGGCTTGGTCACCGCGGTGTCGGAGACGCACACCACCTCGATTCCCGGTGTGGCGGCCAGTTCGGCAACCGCGGCCTGGAGCGTTCCGGCACGTTCGCCCAGGTTGGAACCCAGGGCAAGGATGCAGGAAACCATTCGGTTCACTCCCGTTCGCGGTAAATGTGGATCGTGACGTCGGAAAAGGTCACGGTGATCGGGGCCTTGGGCTTGTGCACGATGACCTCGACCCCCGAGACGGTGGGGAAGGAACCGAGGATCGCCGCGGCGGTCTTTTCCGCCAGCGTCTCGATCAGGTCCCAGGGTCCGTCCTGGATCTGGGCGACCACGAGCTCGCCGAGTTCGCCGTAGTGCGCGGTGTCGGCGACGTTGTCGCTGGCCGCCGCCTTCCGGATATCGGTGTGCAGCACGACGTCGAGCGTGAAGGGCTGGCCGTCGCGCTTCTCGTGCTCAAAGACGCCGTGGTGCCCGATGGCGGTGATGCCACTCAGGGTGATGGTGTCGCTGCGCATGGTGTTCCCCCGGCCGGGCTTCCTAGAGTGCCGGGACGCGGGCCGCGGACCAGGCGTGGGCGACCTTGATGGCGTCGAGGGACGAGGGAACGTCGTGCACGCGCACGCCCCAGGCGCCGTTGGCGGCAGCAAGCGCGCTGGTGGCGGCGGTCGCTGCGTCGCGTTCGGTCGGTGCGGCGGGCTTGCCGTCGACGGTCAGCAGGGCGCCCAGGAAGCGCTTGCGGCTGGTGCCCACCAGGACGCGGTGACCCAGCGCGGTGAAGCGGTCAAGGGCGTTGAGCAGTTCCCAGTTGTGCTCGTGGTCCTTGGCGAAGCCCAGCCCCGGATCCAGGATCAATGCCTCGGGCTTGACGCCGGCGGCAACAAAGCGCTCGCGCAGCGCGAGCATCTCCTCGATGACCTCGGAGACCACGTCGGTGTAGTTCGCCTCGGTGACCATGGTGGCGGCGTCCCCGCGGCGGTGCATCAGCACGTAGGGGGCGCCGGTCTCGGCCATGAGAGCCGGCATGTCCGGCTCGTGGGTCAGCCCGGAGACGTCGTTGATGATGTGCGCGCCGGCCGCCAGGGCGGCGCGGGCAGTGGAGGTGTGCATGGTGTCGACCGAGATGATCGCCCCGGCCTTGGCCAGTGCCGTGATGACCGGCAGGATGCGCTGCTGTTCCTCGTCGGGGTCCACGGGCTCGGCGCCGGGGCGGGTGGATTCCCCTCCGACGTCGATGATGTCCGCCCCGCCGTAGTACATGCGCAGGCCGTGGGAGATGGCGTCGTCGGCGCTCTTGTACTTCCCGCCGTCCGAGAAGGAATCCTCGGTGATGTTCAGGATGCCCATGACCAGGGTGCGGTCGGCGGGCAGGTCGGCCAGGGTGCGGGCCGTGATCTTCTTGATGACCGGCAGCGGGCTGGTGGCCGGACCGGTTCCGGGGATTGCTCCAAGTGACATGGGGGTGTTACCTACTTTCCGAGGATGAGGCTCATGGCCTCTGCGCGGGTGGCCGGTTCGCGTAGCTGGCCACGCACGGCGCTGGTGACGGTCTTGGCGCCCGGTTTGCGGACGCCCCGCATGGACATGCACATGTGTTCGCATTCGACGACGACCATGGCGCCGCGCGGGTTCAGGTGGGCGACAAGTGCGTCAACGATCTGCGTGGTCAGTCGTTCCTGGACCTGCGGGCGGCGGGCGTAGACCTCCACCAGCCGGGCCAGCTTGCTCAGGCCAGTGACCTTGCCCTCCGGGCCGGGGATGTAGCCAACGTGGGCGCTGCCGTGGAACGGCACCAGGTGGTGTTCGCAGGTCGAGTAGAACGGGATGTCCTTGACCAGGACCAACTCATCGTGTTCGATGTCGAAGGTCGTGGCCAGGAGGTCCGCCGGGTCCTCGTGGAGCCCGGCAAAGAACTCCGCATAGGCCTTGGCCACGCGCTTGGGCGTCTCCAGCAGGCCGTCGCGCTGGGGGTCCTCGCCAATGGCATGCAGGATCTCGCGCACGGCGTTTTCAATGCGGACCAGGTCCACGCCGCCGGCGCGCTGGACGTTGTCGTCTTCAAGCTGATCGATCTCGTTCACCCTCAGATCCTAGCGTGTGTGTGCGATGGGTTACTCGCCGGTGACGTCGCCAGACGTTGCAGCTGCCGCATCGGCGGCGATTTCCTTCGCGGAGAGGACAGGTCCGGCCGCGTGGACGGGGCGGCTGTCCTTGCTCAGCCAGACGTCGCGCTCGGGACGCTTGGTGAGGTCGTGGAAAATTTCCTCGATCTCCTTCTGGTTCAGCGTCTCATGCTCGAGCAGTGCCAGGGCCAGGCGGTCAAGCACGTGGCGGTTCTCGGTCAGCGCGGCGTAGGCCTCGTCGTGCGCGGTGTCGATCAGCGCGCGGACCTCTTCGTCGACCACGTTGGCCATGGCGTCGGAGTAGTCGCGGCTGGCCGCCTGGCCGTACATGGCATCCCCGGAGGAAGAGCCCAGCTTCACGGCTCCCACGCGCTCACTCATGCCGTAGTCAGTGACCATCTTGCGTGCGGTGGCGGTGGCCTTCTCGATGTCGTTGGAGGCACCGGTGGAGGGGTCGTGGAAGACGATTTCCTCGGCCACGCGCCCGCCCATGGCGTAGGCCATCTGGTCCAGCAGCTCGTTGCGGGTCACCGAGTACTTGTCGTCGTCGGGCACCACCATGGTGTAGCCCAGTGCGCGTCCACGCGGCAGGATGGTCACCTTGGTGACCGGTGCGGTCTGGCGCATGGCGGCTGCCACCAGCGCGTGTCCGCCCTCGTGGTACGCGGTGATCTTGCGCTCGTGTTCCTTCATGAGGCGGCTGCGCTTCTGCGGGCCGGCCATGACGCGGTCGATGGCCTCGTCCAGGGCGCGGTCGTCGATCAGCTGGGCGTTGGAGCGCGCGGTGAGCAGCGCCGCCTCGTTAAGCACGTTGGCCAGGTCGGCGCCGGTGTAGCCGGGGGTCTTCTTGGCAACGGCCTTGAGGTCGACGTTGGTGGCCATCGGCTTGCCCTGGGCGTGGACCTTGAGGATCTGCTCGCGGCCGATCATGTCGGGGGCCTCGACGGGGATTTGGCGGTCGAAGCGGCCCGGGCGAAGCAGCGCCGGGTCAAGGACGTCGGCGCGGTTGGTCGCGGCGATCAGGATGACGTTGGTGGTCGCGTCGAAGCCGTCCATCTCAACCAGCAGCTGGTTGAGCGTCTGCTCGCGCTCGTCGTTGCCCCCTCCGATGCCGGCGCCGCGGTGGCGACCCACGGCGTCGATCTCATCGACGAAGATGATGGCGGGGGAGTTGGTCTTGGCCTGCTCGAAGAGGTCGCGGACGCGCGAGGCGCCGACGCCGACGAACATTTCCACGAAGTCCGAGCCGGAAATCGAGTAGAAGGGGACGCCTGCCTCGCCGGCGACGGCCTTGGCCAGCAACGTCTTGCCGGTGCCCGGAGGGCCGTACAGCAGCACGCCCTTGGGGATCTTGGCCCCGACGGCCTGGAACTTGCCCGGTTCGCGCAGGAACTCCTTGATTTCGTGGAGTTCCTCCACGGCCTCTTCGGCACCTGCAACGTCGACGAAGGTCACCTGCGGCATGTCCTTGGTGATCAGCTTCGCCTTGGACTTGCCGAACTGCATGACCTTGGATCCACCGCCCTGGGAGCGGGAGAGGATGAACCAGAACAGGCCCACGATCAGGATCATCGGGATCATGAAGCCGAGCATGGAGGTGAACCAGTTGCTCTGCACCGGCTGGTCGGTGTAGCCGGAGAGGTTGGCCTCGTTGACCGCCGTCACCACCTGGGTGCCGCGCGGCTGTGAGTAGAAGAACGAGACGTTCTTGCCCTTGTCCTCGCCGTCGAGGTTCAGCGGTTCCTTCAGCGTCAGGTCCACGCGCTGCTCGCCGTCGAAGATCTTCGCCTCGGTGACCTTGTCGTCCTTGAGCAATTGCATGCCAACGGAGGTGTCGATGCGCCCGGAGTTGCCGCCCAGAAGCGTCGGCAGGAAAATCAGCAGCACCGCGGCGCCAAGCAGCACCCATACGATCCAGCTGTTGAAGATCTTTTTCGCGTTCATTGATTGGGGGTCCCGCCCCATCCCTCCTGCTTTCGGGCACTGGCGGCCCGGGCGCCTGGGCGACGCCGGTAATCTTGCTACACGCTCATTAAGTAAACGCCCTATGTGATACCCACGGATGGGCAAGGCGATAAGTTCCCCTTTGGGCGTAAGAACACCGATGGCCGCCCCCGGGAACCGGAAACGGCCATGGCACACCGCACAAGGGATGCTGGAGCGGGCTGGTGCCGCCGGCTACTGGTAGACGTGCGGTGCCAGGGTGCCGATGAAGTCCAGGTTGCGGTACTTCTCGTCGAAGTCCAGGCCGTAGCCGACAACGAATTCGTTGGGGATCTCCATGCCGACGTACTTCACGTCGATCTCCACCTTTGCGGCCTCCGGCTTGCGCAGCAGGGTGCAGATCTCGACCGAGGCCGGGCCGCGGGAGTGCAGGTTGGCCAGCAGCCAGGACAGCGTCAGGCCGGAGTCGATGATGTCCTCGACGATCAGCACGTCCTTGCCCAGCAGGTCGGTGTCGAGGTCCTTGAGGATCCGCACGACGCCGGAGGACTGGGTACCCGAACCGTAGGACGAGACCGCCATCCAGTCCATGGTCACGTGGCTGTGCAGCGCGCGGACCAGGTCGGCCATGACCATCACGGCGCCCTTGAGGACGCCGACAACCAGGATGTCCCGGCCTTCGTAGTCGGCGTCGATCCGGGCGGCAAGCTCATTGATCTTGGCCTGGATTTCTTCCTTGGTGTAGAGGACATGCGCCAAATCGGCGCTGACATCTTTCGAATCCACGAGGGCTCCTGGTTCTGGGGTCGGCGATATACCGGTCGAAGGGGGTTTTCCACCCACGAACTAGAGTGCCACAGTCTGGCTTGCGGTGGGGAGCGCGGCACCCCGGTGTTGCCGCGGCCTTGGGGCTGGCGGCCCGGGATTGTGAGGCAATTCTCACCCGTCGCCGGGCCGCACGCCGCTGGCGTCCAGCCGCAGGAAGGGCGCGGCGCCGGCGGGAATCCTGGTTCCGGCGATCCGGGTGGCCTCCACCGGGCCCTCCAGCTGGATGGGGCCGGCGGATTTCGACCCGAGGACCAGCGCGTTCAATGCCCGCAGCCGTTCGAAGTCCGGTGCCGGTGCGCCCAACCGCACCACGGACAGGCGCAAGGCGCGGGAGCGCAGGGGCTCGGGCATGGCCCGCAGCCGGGCCAGGTCGATGGAGGACACCGCGGAGGCGGCCACCGAGGCCCCGTCGGCGAGCGCCGGTTCCGGGGCGAGGATGGCGTCGTGCAGCGCGCTGGCGGCCAGCCCGTCGAGGTATTCGGCGTCGGCGCGCGCCAGGGCCGCGGTGCGTGCCAGCGCGGCGGGCACCTGGTCCCCCAGCACCGAGCGCAGCACCGGCATCAGCTCGTGGCGCACCCGGTTGCGCAGGTAGCGCGGGTCGGTGTTGGTCGGGTCGCTCCAGTATTCGAGCCCTTCGTGCCGGCAGATCGCCTCGACATCCACCCGTGCCAGGCCCAGCAGCGGGCGCAGGTACTGGCCGCGGGCCGCCGGCATCCCTGCCAGCGAGAGCGTCCCGGAGCCGCGCGCCAGGCCGAGCAGCACCTGTTCGGCCTGGTCGTCGAGGGTGTGGCCGAGCAGCACGTGGCCGGCGCCGCTGTCCTCCAGCGCCCGGGCAAAGGCGGCATAGCGCGCGGTGCGCGCCGCCTGTTCACTGCCGCCGTCCACCTCCACCGGGAGGACCAGCACCTCGCCCAGGCCCAGGGCCCGGCATTGGGCTGCTGCCCGTTGTGCCACCTCGGCGCTGCCGGGCTGCATCCGGTGGTCGACGACGACCGCCCCCGCGTCGATCTCCCGCGCCCGGTGCAGGAAGGCCGTCGCGGCAGCAAGCGCCAGCGAATCGGCCCCGCCGCTGCAGGCCACCAGCACCTTGCCGCCTGGCGGCACCATGGCCCGGATCGCGTTGCGGGCATCGGCCAGCACGCGCGGCAGCTTTCCGCCCATCGTCGTCCTTCCCGTGGGGCTTGCCGCTAGTTGCCTGCCGGGGTCTGGTCCCCGGCAGGTGATCCGCCCATGCGCGCCACCCACGCGGCGGGGTGGTGCAGTTCGTGTTCGGTGGGCAGGTTCTCCGGACCCTCCCAGACCCGGTTGAAGCCCTCCATGCCCATGAGCTTCACGGCACGGGAGACGAAGCGCTGCCCGTCGGCATATTGGCGCATCTTCGCATCCAGGCCCAGCAGCTTGCGCAGCCACTTCTCCACCATGCCGCGGTCCTTGCCGCGGGCGCCGAAACGCTGGCGGATGGTGCGCACCGAGGGCACGATCGAGGAGTCCACGGCGTCCATCACCACGTTGGCGTGTCCCTCCAGCAGCGACATCACCGCGGTGATGTGCGAGAGGATCGCCTTCTGCTCGCCGGTGCGCAGGCCCGCCAGCAGCCCGGTGTCCCCGCTTGAGGGTCGGCCGGCGTCCGCTGCTTCCAGGTCCTTCTTGCCGCGGATGACCTCGGACGCGGCGGCACGCAGCCGCTCACCCAGGGCCTCGGGTTCTGCCAGCAGCGAGGCCAACAGCTCCGCGATCTTTGACTGCAGGTGCTCGCGCAGCCAGGGGGCTGCGGCGAACTGCACCCGGTGGGTCTGCTCGTGCAGGGTGACCCAGAGCCGGAAGTCGTCGGTGTCGACCTTCAGTTCCCGCTCGATGGCCACGATGTTCGGCGCCACGAGCATCAGCCGGCCGCCGGAGGGCAGGTCCGCGCGCAGCAGGCCCGCGAAGGGGTCGTACTGGCCCAGCACCTTGGAGGACATGAAGGCCAGGATGGCGCCCATTTCCACGCCGGTGGCCGTGGAGGAAAGCACCTGTGCGGCTTCGCTGATCTTTTCGCCGCGGGTGGCGGCCAGGTGTTCCATGGCGGGTCCCAGCATCGCCTCGAAACTTTGGGTGTTCGCCTTGGCCCAGCCGGGCCGATCGACGATGAGCACCTGCGAGTCGCGCAGGTCCGCAGCCGCCTCCAGCCCGGTGATGCGGTGCACGTGTTCGACCGATTCGTCGGCCTTGGCTCGCAGGTCGGCGACCACTGCCGCAATCTCGGTGCCGGTGAGGCTCGGGCCCGCACCGACCAGCTTGGCCGCTGTGCCGGCGGCGAGGTCCCAATTGATCAGCCGGAATTCGGTGGTGTCCATGCCTTCCATCCCATCACGCTTTTGTCCCGCACGGCGTGATTGCGCGCTGGGCCAAAAAACTTGTGCCCGCCCGGCGGCCCGGCCGGCGGGACTAGCGGCATCCGCAGCCGGTGAGCGCCGCGGCCGCGGCATCGAGCGTTGCCCGGTTTGGCCCGATGGACCGGTCGCTGGTGTTCACGAAGAACGAGAAGGCCAGCAAGCGGCCGTCCCGGGTCACGGTGAGCCCGCTGAGGCTGGAGACCTCCATGAGCGACCCGGTCTTGGCGCGCACCAGCCCGCGCGTCTGCGCGGCACCCAGCCGGGTGGACAGGGTCCCGGTGGCGCCTGCAACCGGCAGGCCGTAGCTGAGGTTGCGCAGCGACGCATGTTCGGAGGTGGCCGCATACGCCAGTGCCCGGGCCAGGGCCAGGGGTGCTACGCGGTTGGTGTTGGCCAGCCCGGAGGTGTCCCTCAGCTCAATCCCCGTGGTGTCGATGCCCAGGTCCGCGATCACCTGCGTCACCGCGGCGGCGCCGTGCGCGTAGTCGCCGGTCTGCCCCAGCTCCACCGCGACGAGGCGGCCGAGCGCCTCGGCCACGTAGTTGTCCGAGACCTCCAGCATGAACCTGGTTTGTTCACCCAGCGTGGCGGAGCTGACGGCGGCCAGCTCGGTGCCCTGGACCCCGGGGTCGGCGCGCGTGACCTCGGTGGCGACCTGCGGGCCTCCGTCCGCCGCGCCCATTGCCGCGCGCAATGCCTTGGCAAAGGTCCTCGCCGCATCCATGCCCGGGTCGCCCACCCGTTCCGCCTTCGGATTGGCATTGGCGCGCGCCCCGTACATGGCGACGGGGGAAAGCGGCGCGATGTTGTTGGTGCTGACCAGCGATGCGTCCCAGTCGGGGTTCAGCGAGGGGCCGGCAAAGAGCGAGTCGTCGAGCTCGACGGACAAGGCATCCCCGGTTTCCCCGGCCGCGTGGGCCTGGCGCAGCGAGGTCGCGACCCGCTTTGCGAGGGTTTCGAGACCTGCCCTGCCGCTGATGGACGCCGAGCCAGTGCCGGATCCCAGCAGCACGTCTCCGTCGCCCACCAGCACGACGGTGTCCGGGTCCTTGAGCACGGCCTTGGTGGTGAAACGATGGCCCTCGCCGAAGACGTGGGTGGCGGCGATGGCCGTGAACACCTTCAGGCTCGAGGCCGGGATGCCCGGCTGGTTGCCGGAAAGCGAATACAGTTCCTCGCCGCTTGCCACGTCGAGGACGCCGGCGCTGACCGAGACGTCGGCCGGGGAAGAAGACAGGATCGGATCCAGTGTCGCGGCAAGCGCTCCGGCAACGGGTGCAGGGGCCGTGGGATCAAGCGGCGGCAGAGCCAGGGCGCCGACGGCGGCTAGGTCCGGGGCCACCGGCTGCGCGGCGGACGGCTTCGACGCGGCACCCGAGGCCATGACAGGGATGAGGTAGAACGCCAGCAGCCCCAGCAGCACGCCGGCAACGATCGAGGTGATGCCCAGACGCTGGATTTGGCTCGCATGCTTCATTCAACATCCCCGAAATCGTCGTAGTCTGCGTGCGCCATATACCCTTAAGCGCAGCTACCTAAGACTAGACGGCAATCGGACGCGCCCGCGTCCGCACATGCCGCTGGTCACGAGAGTCGAGGAGACTTTTTATGAGCCACGACGTCACCATCGAGATCCCCGCCGGATCGCGCGTGAAGTACGAGATCGACCACGAGACGCACCGCCTGCGCCTGGACCGCGTGTTGTTCACGTCCATGCAGTACCCGACGCACTACGGCTTCTTCGATGACACGCTGGGCGAAGACGGCGATCCGTTGGACGCACTGGTCTTCATCCCGGGCGTCGACCTTTTCCCGGGCGTCGTGGTGGAGTCCCGCCCGATCGCCGTGTTCAACATGACCGACGACGGCGGCGGAGACGCCAAGCTCGTGTGTGTTCCGGCGGACAAGCGCTTTGACCACATCCAGGAATTCGAGGACCTCGACGGGTGGCTCGTCAAGGAAATCGAGCACTTCTTCCTGCGCTACAAGGACCTGGAGCCGGGCAAGTGGGTCAAGGCCGAGGGCTGGATGGGCCGCGCCGAGGCCGAAGCCGAGCTGGAACGCTCGATCGAGCGTTACAAGGCCCAGGCCTAACCGCTCCACCACACCACACCCGCGGGGCCGGGTCCGAAGGCTGCGCCACCGGCGCGATCTCCGGACCCGGCCCCGCGTTGTTTCCTGCGGTGCCTGTGCGGTTGTCCACATCCCCGCGCACCCTTGCCCCGCCACGGCCCCGGCGTCGCACACTGGAGAACATGGACACGCGGCGGCTCATTGAGGCCCTCACCGGCGATGGTGGCGATCCGGGACACCGAGTGCCGCCGGCCCGGAAGCTGCGCCTGTTTTCCGCGCTGTCCCTGCGACTCGCGGAACTTGCCGCCGAACTGGCCACGGAGATCTCCTCCCCCACCGAGGCCGCCCTTTTTGCCCACGACGTCGAGCGCACCCACCGCCAGGCCGAAATCGCGCAGATCCGGGCTGCACATACCGCCCAACGCACCCTCGTACAAGACCTGCCCGCTGAAAACCTTGAATGGGCGCGTGCCACCGCGGCGGATCCCGCAGCGTTCATCCGCGGGGAGCGGGCCCTGCCCCCGGACCCGGCCACCGTCCCAACCGGGATCATGCCGTTCAAGGACACCTGCGATTTCCTGCAGCATTCACTGCACCTGCCCCGCTTCGCCGCCCGGAACCGGCTCCACGCCGCAAACGCCCTGCTCCCGCACGCCGATGTCCACGGCAACCAGTGCGCACCGCGCTACCCGAAGCTCGCCGAACAGCTCCACGCCGGAACCGCGTGCCTGGGCGCCACGGCCGCCGCAGCACGCAATCTCGATGCCCTTGCACCGGCCATCGCCGCCCAACCCGCGCCGCACCGGCTCGCCGAGAGGATCGAGGAAAGGGTCGCCGGCTCCGTGGCCGCCGGCATCCCCCAGGACACCCGGCGTCTCTTCACTGCCCTGTCCGATGAACTCGAGAACGCCACCTCCGCCGACCAGCTGCCCACCCCGCAGGAAATCCAGGCGAAAACCGGCATCTTCATCACCAAACGCACCCGCCACTTCACGTATATGTCCCTGTGCCTGCTCAACACCGACGCCGAAGTCTTCCTTTCCCATTTCGCGGCCTCCGACAATCCCCGCACGCTGGCCGGCAACCGTGACGCCCTGGCGGCCGCAGCCACCGGAATGAACCCCGCCGCCGCTGCAGGCGGTGCATCTGCTACCCCTGATTCCGCTGACAAGGGCACCGCGGAAGGCACCTCCGGAGCCACTGATGGCCCTGACTGGTTCACCCGTCCCGAGGGAGTCGCCGTCGAAACCCTCGACGGCCCGGCAACCGGCTCCGGATCGCCGCCGGGTTTCGATCCGAACCTCGCAGACTCCCCCAATAGCCTCTTTCCCGGCCAGGACGGGCTAACCCCTCCCCAACGCCACCTGCAAACCGTGCTGAACCTCATGCGCGCACCAACCAAACCTCCGGGCAAGGGAGCCACCGGGCTGCCCACCGCCCAACTGATCATCCACTGCCGCCTCGACACCCTCCTCGGGCTAGCCACGGGCAACGGCTGGAGCGCCCACGGACTCGAAATCCCGATCAGCGAAATCCGAAGACGACTGGCCACCGACGGAACGATTCCGCTGGTCCTGGGCGGCCAAGGGGAAATCCTCGACGTCGGCCAGGAAATGCGCTTCGCCCCGGACCACATCAGACGGGCCGTGCTGGCCCGCGACGGCGGATGCTTCTACCCCGGCTGCACCGTCCCGCCCGAACACCTGGAAATGTGCCACATCGACGGTTTTGCCCAAGGCGGGCACACGAGCGTCCACAAATTCACCCCCGGCTGCACAAGCCACCACCACATGGCCGACAACGGACTGCTCGAACTAGTCATCCACAACGGCATCCCGCACGTCTTATTGCCCCAGCACCTCGACCCCGAACAGCTACCGCGTCGCAACACCTATTGGCCGCAGAACCAGGCCGCTCTCTTCTAGGGACGGACATCCGGCACCCCCCCCGGTTCCCGGGGCCAGGGCCCACACCATGACGAAGGATTTTTTCGGGCACGGATTGTGGGAGATGCTGATGGCATGACCAAGGCCGCACCACGTGAACTAGCCCAGCTAACCCCCATCGAACAATTACGCGCCGGACGGCTCCCGTTGCGCCTGGTTCAGCTGTTCGCGGGCTTGACACTCTTTGGCGCAGCCATGGCCGGGTTCGTCCGGTCGGGGCTCGGCTTGGCCCCATGGGACGTGCTCCACTACGGCGTCACCCTGCACACCGGACTCAGCCTGGGGACCGTGGTGATCGTCTTCGGATTCCTGGTGCTGTTGCTGTGGATCCCCTTGCGGCAGATGCCTGGCCTGGGCACCATTGCCAACGTCGTCTGGATCGGCGTTTCGGCAGACATTGGGCTGGCGCTCCTTCCCGAAGTCCACGGCCTGCCCGCACAGCTGGCCCTCTTTGCCGGGTCACTGCTGGTGAACGGACTCGGCGGAGGGATGTACATCGGCAGCCAGCTTGGCCCTGGCCCGCGTGACGGATTGATGACCGGGCTGCATGCGCGCACCGGAGTCAGCCTGCGGTTGGCGCGCACCGGCGTCGAGTTTACTGTGCTGGTCATCGGCTGGTTCCTGGGCGGGATCGTCGGTTTCGGCACCATCCTGTACGCGCTCGCCATCGGCCCGGTTACCCAATTTTTCCTGCGCTTTTGCATCATCGAGCTGCTGCCCGCAAGGACCACCGCCCAAGCCCCCGCGGCCACACCCTAGGCTCCCAGGCGACCCGGCGGTCACCTGGCCAGGGCACTCTCACCGGCGTTTATCCGGACGGAGTCGGCGTTTCGCTGCATAATTGGGACTGTGTACCTCGTAACCCTCAGACAACGTGACCGGCGTTCCGACGGCGATCTCACCGATGAAATGCTCCGCACCCTGGCCGGAATTGCCACATTGGCCCCGTTCCAGCGCTCCGGGCCGTCCCTGCTCGTCGGCGTCCCCGAACGCGCCGAAGACGCCGTCGAGGCGGCTCTTCGCGCGCTGCGCAGCAACCAATGGCTGGTCGGCCTTGGCGTCGGCAGCCTGTACGAACCGGTGCCGCGCGAGGCGCAATACCTCCAGGGCACAGCGCTGGGCTACGCCCACACCGCCGTCGAGCGTTCCGGACACACCGGGGAACGGGTACCGCTGAGTGTCGTTGGCCCCGAGGCTTCCGTCGCCGCCGAAGCCGAGGCGGTGCTGCGCCTGCTCGGACAGATTGTCAGCACCCGCAGCAGTGCCGAGTGGGCGGTGCTCGATTTGCTGACCCCAGGGGCTCGCGGCCAGCAAAAACATGTCGCGACGGAGCTGGGCATCACCGCCCAAGCAGTCTCCAAGGCCGTGGTCCGATCCGCATGGGTCGAGGAATGGGCGGCGCGCCCGGCGGCCGCCAGGCTGTTGCGCTGGCTTGATTCGCCCCACGCGGCCGCCGACCTCTAGACGATGTCAGGTTTTTCCAGTTCCCTAGTCACCCTGCGGTTTTGGACGTAGTATCGGCGATATTGATGTCCCATACGAGGGGAGGGATTCCGCCCCGCACGATGACATGAGGAGCAAACGATGGTTCCCGAAATCAATTGGATTGCCGTAGTTCTTGCCACACTTTCGACCATGGTGGTTGGCAGCATCTGGTACACCCCGAAGGTGTTCGGGAATTACTGGATGAAGGCGGCCAAGGTAACCCCGGGTGAGGCCAAGGGCGCCGTTATCCCGATCGTGGTGACTCTCATCGTCAGCTTCATCAGCGCCTGGGTCCTGGCCGGTGCCACGTATCTGTCCTTCGACTTCTACGGCGGTTCCTACCTCACCAACGCCCTGTTGACTGCATTGATCCTGTGGGGCGGCTTCACAGCGACGCGTTTCATCACCCATGATGCCTTCGAGGGCCGACCCGTGGGACTCACCGCGCTGAACTGCCTCCACGAGCTGGTGACGTTCATGGTGATGGGCTTGATCATCGGGCTATTCGGCGTCTGATCGGAAGCCGTAGCCCGCGGGATTACTTACTCGGGGTCGGCGAGGGCAGCGGTTCCTGCTCGAATTCGAGCCATCCGATCGTGTAGTTTCCGCCGCGCTCGAACACGTCAAAACGCTCGCCCTCGGGGTGGCTCGGGGTACTCAGGGTCAGTTGGGACCAGTGACCCATGGTCGAATTCGACACGGGTTCCACGCTATAGCCGGCGGCAACGCCGAGCCGCTCGAACTCTGCGCCCAGCCTGTCGAATTGTTCGCCGACGGTATCGGTCCCGCCCGTGGTGGTCACCCTGCACGCCTCGATTTGGTCCCCTGCAAGGGTCGAGTCCACCAGATGGTCCATGGCCTGTTCAATGTCGGGTTTTCCGGTGTTGCAGATGGCGTCGGGAGAAGTGCATCCTGTCACCAAAACCCCGGCACCGAACAGGGACAGGGCAAGGATTCCGGCGCGTTTCATGGGTTTAAGCATAGCCAGTGAATCGGATGCACGTGCCAGCGGCCCATCACCTGCACCAGGGAACGGCCAGGGGAATCCATGTGATTGCTCCGGAACCTAAGGCGGCTTAAGTTGAACGTCCGCCACGGCAAGGTGCCATGGCGGACGTCCTGGGTCTCAGCCGAGACCTCAGGCTGCCTTGGGCATCAGGAAATCCTGCAGGACCTTCGCCAGTCCGTCATCGTCCACGCCGGCTGCGATTTCGTCTGCCACGGCCTTGACTTCGTCTGGGGCCTGGCCCATGGCCACGCCCCGACCTGCCCACGACAGCATCTCGATGTCGTTGCGGCCATCGCCCACGGCAATGGTCCGCTCGATGTCGAACCCGCGCGCCATGCGCAGCGCCTCGAGGCCACTGGCCTTGGTGACGCCCTCGGCGGCGATGTCCAGCCACGCCGTCCAGCCCACCGAATAGGTGACTCCTGAAAGTCCGAGCGTGCCGACTGCATCGCCGAATTCCTCGGCGGTGGCGTCGGTGGAGAAGACCACCAGACGAACGGCCGTGGCTTCAAGCATCTTGTCCAGCGTCACCGGGGTTGCGACGACGCCAAAGCTGGCATCCTCGAAGCGCTCTGTGGAAAGGAACTGCCCCTTGTCGTCTTCTAGTGCGTACTTCGCTGTGGGCAGCGCCTTGAGCAGTGCACGCAATGCGGGAGCCGGGTCGAAGGTCTTGCGTTCGATGATTTCGTAGCCGTCTTCCAGGGTGGTGTCGATGCGCACAGTGACGCCGCCGTTGCAGCAGACGGCATAACCGTTCTCGATGCCGAGCATTTGAATGACCGGAAGTGTTGCGCCGAGGGAGCGCCCCGTGGAAATGACGACCTCGTGTCCGGCCGCGACGATGGCGCGGGCCGAATCCTTGACCGCCGGGCTCATCTCCCCGACGTGGTTGACGAGGGTGCCGTCGACATCAAGGCAGATCATGTAGGTTTCGGTTGCTTCTGACCGGTCTTCGATGCCGGTTCTTGTCATAACTGTCATTTATCCAGTGAAGCATCAAAATCACTTCCTGGGGATGAGCCAGCCCACAATGTGTCGTGAACGATGCATGAATGTCTTCCGAACCGCCGGGTTCCCTGCCAGCGTTTCCGGTGGTTAACGGCCGTTGGGAGGAGGCATGTGCCTCCTCCCAACGGGAGGGTTCGCGCCTTCGTTCCTTGGCTTACAGGAGAGGAAGAACTTCCATTCCGCCCAGGTACGGGCGAAGCGCCACCGGCACGTTGACCGAGCCGTCGGCGTTCTGGTGGTGCTCAAGGATGGCCACGATCCATCGGGTGGTCGCCAGGGTGCCGTTGAGCGTCGACACAGCACGGGTCTTGCCCGGCTTGCCGTCGGCGCCAATTTCGCGTTCGCGGATGTTCAGGCGGCGGGCCTGGAAGGTGGTGCAGTTGGAGGTGGAGGTCAGCTCGCGGTAGGCGTCCTGGGTCGGGACCCATGCCTCGCAGTCGAACTTCCGTGCAGCGCTCATGCCCAGGTCCCCGGCCGCGGTATCGATGACGCGATAAGGCAGCTCGACCTTGGCGAGCATTTCCTCTTCCCAGGCCAGCAGCTTGGCGTGCTCGGCCTCGGACTGCTCCGGGGAGCAGTAGACAAACATTTCCAGCTTGTTGAACTGGTGGACGCGAATGATGCCGCGGGTGTCCTTGCCCGCCGAGCCCGCCTCGCGGCGGTAGCAGGAGGACCAACCTGCATAGCGCGTCGGACCGTCCGACAGGTCGAGGATCTCGTTGGCGTGGTACCCGGCCAGGGCGACCTCGGAGGTGCCCACCAGGTACAGGTCGTCGCGCTCGAGCTTGTAGATCTCGTCGTCGTGCTCGACGTCGAAGCCGGTGCCCTGCATGGTTTCAGGGCGCACCAACGTCGGGGTGATCATGGGGATGAAGCCGTTCTGCACGGCCTGGTCCAGGGCCATGTTCATCAGTGCGATTTCCAGGCGGGCACCAATGCCCTTGAGGAAATAGAAACGGGAACCGGAGACCTTCGCGCCGCGTTCCATGTCGATGGCACCGAGCAGCTCGCCGAGCTCGAGGTGGTCGCGTGGCTCAAAGCCCTCGGCGGCGAAGTCGCGGGGTGTTCCCACGTGCTTGACGACGGTGAAGTCGTCCTCGCCGCCGGAGGGCACGCCGTCCAGGATCAGGTTGGGGATGGAGCGCTGCAGCTTCGTGTAGGTCTCTGCGGCGGCGTCCGAGGCGGCCTGTGCCTCCTTGACGTTCCTGGCCAGGTCCTTGACCTCGGCCAGCAGCGCCTGCTTTTCTTCGCCCTTGGCCGCGCCGACCCTCTTGCTGAAGGCATTCTGTTGGGCACGCAGCGCCTCAAAGGATGCAATCGACTCGCGGCGCGCTGTATCTGCGGCCAAAATCGCATCAATCAGGGACTCATCCGCCCCGCGGGCGCGCTGCGATGCGCGGAAGGTATCTGGATTTTCACTGAGTACTTTTACGTCGATCACGTCCTAAGCCTAGCAATCCCCGTTAGTCTGGGGAGACTATGCAACGTAATCGACTCTTTGCCCTGATCAGCGCGGGTGCCGCGGGCACGGCGGCAACAATTAGTTGGCTCTCCGTGCGCCGGCTCGTGGACCGGAATCGGCCGGCATCCCTGGCCCCCGTCGCGGGCATCGCCACGTCCGCACTCAAGGTTGCGCTGGTGGTGAATCCAAGCAAGCTGGGAATGGACGAAGCGATAGCCGCCGTGCATCATGTGTGTGCCGAGGCTGGCCTCGTGGATCCCTTGGTCTATGAGACCACGGTTGACGACCCGGGACAGGGCGCCGCCCGAGAGGCCCTGGAAGCCGGCTGTGACGTTGTCATTGCGGCAGGAGGCGACGGCACCGTCCGCGCCGTGGCCGAGGTCCTTCGTGACACCGATGCCACCCTCGGGTTGATTCCGCTGGGGACGGGGAACCTGCTGGCCCGCAACGTGGACGTGCCGCTCGAGGACATTGACACCGCGGCGTTCGGGGCCGTTCGGGGACCCGTGCGCACCATTGACACCGGATCGATCACCTTGAACCACCTCGACGGAAGCGCCAGCGAGCATGCATTCCTGGTGATCGCGGGCGTTGGCACGGATGCCGATGTCATGGACGACACCAACGAGGAACTCAAGGCCAAGGTTGGCTGGCTGGCCTATTCGGAGGCCGGTTTCCGGCACCTCCCGGGCAAGCGCAAAAAGATCTCCATCGCCCTGGACGGTGGGTCCGAGCAAACCCGCAGCGTTCGTTCGGTGCTCTTTGCCAATTGCGGGAAGCTGCAGGGCCTGGACCTGGTTCCGGAGGCAAAGATCGACGACGGCGTCTTGGACGTGGTCGTTCTCAGCCCACGCAGCGCCGCCGGGTGGGGCTGGATTTTCCTCAAGACGGCATTCCGTGCCCGCGGTGCAATCCCGGTGATGGGCTTCTATCCGACCGCAACGCTTAACGTCCGTTGCCACGAGCCCATGAACACCCAGATCGACGGTGACGCGACGGGGCTGGTGACCGGGCTCGAAGTCAAGGTGAAACCCGCGTCGCTGAAGATGCGCTTGGGCTAGCGATCCGCCCAAGGTTTCCGGGGCGGGCATCGCCCGCGCCGGAAATCCTCGAACCTAGGTGGCCAGACGCGTTTTGAGGCCGTGAACCCACGCGTGCGCCTTGGAAAACGCGTTGTCGGAGTTGTGCGCATCCACCGAAGAGGAGAGCCCTTCGGCCGCCGGGTATGAACCCAGGAACCGCAGGTCCGGGCAGACCCGGTGCAGGCCGGCCAGTGCGTCGGCAACGCGTTCCTGCGCCAGATGCCCGTCGACGTCCACGGAGAAGAAATACTTTCCCATGCCCTCACCCGTGGGTCGGGACTCGATGCGGCTGAGGTTGACTCCGCGCACCACGAACTGTTCCAGGATGTCCATGAGGGCGCCGGGCCGGTCCTCGGCCAGCGGCAAGATGACGGTGCTCTTGTCCACTCCGGTCGGCGCCGGGATCGGCCCCGGGCGGGCGACCAGGACGAACCGGGTGACGGCTCCCTGGTAGTCTTCGATGCCTTCGCGCAGGATCTTCAGTCCGCGTTCCCGGGCCACCAGGGGCGAGCAGATCGCCGCATCGTGTCCGGTTTCATCGTCCAGCAGTGCGAGCGCACCTGCTGCCGTGGAGGAGGCGGGAACGAATTCCGCTCCGGGAATATTCGCTTCGGCCCAGCCGCGGCATTGTGCCCAGGCATGGCCGTGCGTGGAAACGGAGCGGATCTGCTCGAGGGAATCGATGTTTTGGCGCACCGCCAGCACGAAGCTGATGGTCACCAGGGCCTCGCGCATGATCTGCAGGGCCTCCCCCGTGGCTATGGCATCCAGCGTGGCGGACACCCCGCCCTCCACCGAGTTCTCGATGGGCACCATGGCCGCGTCGGCTTCCCCGCTGCGGACCTTGTCAAGTGCCGCGTTGACGTTGGCCGACGGGATGCGTTCGGCGTCCCGGGCACCGGGAACCTGCAGCAGGGCGGCCTCGGTGAAGGTTCCCGCAGGACCCAAATAGGTGTAGATCATCGGACGGTGGGCTCCTGCCCGTTTTCGCTCTCCAGAGGCAGCCCGGCATCGAGCCAGGCACCTGAACCGCCGGCAATGTTGAAGGCGCAGTATCCCTGGGAGACCAGCCACGCCGCGGCCTGTGCCGAACGGCCGCCGGTGCGGCAAATGATGTAGGCGTCGGTGTCCGGGTCAAGTTCCTCGAGGCGCAGCGGCAGGTCGGCGAGCGGGATGTGAACGGCGCCCGTGGCGTGTCCCTCGACCCATTCGTACTCTTCGCGGACGTCAAGGATCAACGCGTCGGCGGGAACCTGATCGACCGATACCGTTTCAAAATCACTCATGACTCTCCTTTGGCTCACCAGTTGTTGTGTTGCCCAACAGCCTAGCGCCCGGGCGTGATGGGCCACGGATTCGGTGAAGCGGATGTTGCGCCGCACCGCACCCGCGTTGGCGGGCATCGAGCCGTACTACGATCGGTGGTGGGGACCGCTGCCGGAAGGCGTTGGCGCTCCATCACCACAGAAGGAGTCGTTGATGTCCGAGATTGCCGAAATGACCGCGTTGGAACTTCGCGATGCGCTGCGCCGCGGGGATCTGTCTGCACGCGATGCGGTCGGGCACTATCTGGGGCGGATCGAGGAACTCAACCCCGTCCTGGGATCGTTCGTCACCGTCACCGGGGAGCAGGCAATGACCGCGGCCGCTAACTCCGATGCGCTCTATGCCGCCGGGGAGCCCGTGGGGATGCTCAACGGGATGCCGCTGGCCTACAAGGACCTGCTGGACGTGGCGGGCGTGCCGACCGGCTTCGGAACCGCCGCATTCGGCCCCGCCGTTGCCGCAAAGGACTCGCCCCTGGTGGCCACGCTGTCTCGGGCTGGCGCAATTTCGCTGGGCAAGACCCAGGTGCCCGAGTTCGGGTTGAGCTGCCATTCGGAAAACGATGTGGCGCCGCCTGCCCGGAACCCGATGAACCCGGCATTGTCCGCCGGTGGTTCCAGCGGCGGAGAAGCGGCGGCCGTGGCGGCAGGGATGCTGCCCTTTGGTCCGGGCAGCGACGGCGGGGGCTCGGTCCGCATTCCGGCCTCGGCCTGCGCCCTGATTGGGCTGAAGCCCGGCATGGGCACCATCCCCAGCGACGTCCTGGACGGCACCCTCGACGCCTTCGGTGCACCTCGGCTCACCGTTTCCGGACCCTTGGCCCGCACCGCCCTGGATGCGGCACTGCTCATGGATGCCATGGTCGACCCCACGCGCGAAACTTATCTGGAGGCCCTGCGAGACGGTGCCGTCGATGCCCTGCGCGGCCTGCGGATCGGGGTCAGCACCGACAGCCCCTTTGCCTCGGCGTACGAAATCAAGCTCGCTCCCGACGCCCACGCGGCGCTCAACCATGGGATCAGGGTGCTCGGCGCCCGGGGCCACCATCTTGAGGAAGCCGAGATCTTCTACGATGCGGCCTACCCCGAGACGTTTTCCACGGTGTGGACCGGCGGCCTTGCGGCGGCTCCGATCCCGGCGGGCAGTGAGGCGAAACTGGGCACCCTGGCACGGTCGTTCCGCGAACGCGCCACGGACCGCGACCTGAAGACCTCCGTGGCGGCGGCCCGGCGCCTGACGGAGATTGCCGCGGATTTCCGCACGCAGTGGGGCCGCTACGACGTGGTGCTGACTCCCGCCATGGCATTCACTCCCCCGGCAATCGGCTTCTACACCTCGCAGGACGCAGACACCGACTACATGCGCCAATGCCAGTACACCCCCTACACATCCATGGTGAACGTCTCGGGCCTTCCGGCGATCACGGTACCCACGTTCACGACGGCCAACGGCCTGTCAATGGGCGTGCAACTGATTG
Source organism: Paeniglutamicibacter sp. ZC-3 (assembly GCF_025847175.2). Lineage (NCBI taxonomy): Bacteria > Bacillati > Actinomycetota > Actinomycetes > Micrococcales > Micrococcaceae > Paeniglutamicibacter > Paeniglutamicibacter sp. ZC-3. Next base: position 26,341 of record NZ_JAOYTG010000017.1, read on the forward strand.
GCCGGGCGGGGTCGGAAAGCCAGCTCCTGGCCCTGGCGCAACAACTGTCCGAAATGTGAGATTGATCTACAAAGTGGGCATGACGCGCGTCACGGGCGAAAAATTGATGACATGTCTATATCCACCTCGCTGAAGGATCCGTCCTCGACCGGTTTCTTTGGCCACCCCAAAACGCTTTCGAATTTGTTCAGCATCGAGATGTGGGAACGATTCTCGTTCTACGGGATGCAAGCGATCCTCGCGTACTACATGTACTTCTCCGTCACCGATGGCGGACTCGGGATCCCCCAGGACCTGGCGCTGTCGCTGGTCGGCGCGTATGGCGGAGCCGTCTACCTGAGCACCATTCTTGGCGCCTGGCTCGCGGACCGCCTGCTGGGATCCGAAAAGGTCCTGCTCTGCTCCGCCTTCCTGATCATGGGCGGACACATTGCGCTGGCAGCCCTTCCCGGCGCGACCGGGCTGGCCGTCGGCCTGGTCCTTGTTGCCGTGGGCTCGGGCGGGTTGAAGGCCAACGCCACCGCACTGGTCGGTTCCCTGTACTCCAAGGAAGACACCCGTCGCGATGCAGGGTTCTCGATCTTCTACATGGGAGTGAACATCGGCGGCCTGCTTGGCCCGCTGCTCACCGGATTCCTGCAGCAGCGCTGGGGCTTCCACATCGGTTTCGCCGCAGCGGCCATCGGCATGGCCATTGGCGTTGCGATCTACCTCAGCGGCCGCAAGAACCTGCCCGATTCGGTCAAGCTGGTCGGCAACCCGCTGCCCGCCAACGAGCGCAAGAAGTACCTGATCGGCTTCCTTGCCTTTGTCGTCGTCGTGGTGGCGGCATTCGCGTTGAAGATCGTCACCGCCGAGTCCCTGGCACGCACCATTGCGTACGCCGTCATCCTGGCTTCGGTCATCTACTTCACCCTGATGCTGCGTTCCAAGCGCGTCTCCGCGGTTGAGCGCAAGCACGTTCTCGCCTTCATCCCGCTATACATCGCCTCGGCCGCCTTCTGGGCGCTGTTCCAGCAGCAGTTCACGTTCATCGCCGTGTACTCGCAGGAACGCCTGGACCGCTCGCTCTTCGGCTGGGAGATGCCCGCCTCCTGGGTCCAATCCATCAATCCTGTCTTCATCATCGTGCTGGCCGGCATCTTCGCCGCCCTGTGGACCAAGATGGGCACCCGCCAGCCGGGAACCGTGGTCAAGTTCTCCCTGGCCCTGGTTCTCGTGGGCCTGGCGTTCCTGGTCTTCATCCCGATGAATTCGCTGGAGAAGACGCCGCTGCCGGCGCTCGTCGGCATCCTCCTGCTCTGCACGCTGGCCGAGTTGCTGCTGAGCCCCATCGGCCAGTCCGTCACCACCAAGCTGGCCCCGGCGGCCTTCGGCACGCAGATGATCGCGCTGTTCTTCCTCTCGGTGTCACTGGGCACCACGCTGGCAGGCATCCTGGCCGGTTTCTACACCGAGGGCAACGAGATCACTTATTTCCTTGCCCTCGGAGGAACCGCGATCGTGCTGGGCGTTGGCCTGCTGCTGGCCACCCCGGCCCTCAAGAGGCTGATGGGCGAGGTCCGCTAGACCCTCGGCATCCCGCTCCCACGAGGTGGGCGGGCCACGAACGCAGAGAGCGGCCGCAGCCGGCATTCTTGCCGGTTGCGGCCGCTGTCTTTTTGCCCGCGGATCCTGACCTAGTAGGCGTACGCCCCCAGCGTGCTGCCCAGGAAGATGAGCACGACCATCCACAGCAGGAAGATCGCGGCTCCCAGGTAGCCTGTGACCAGGCCGGCAATGGCGACACCGCGCATGTGCGGTTCGCGGCGCAGGGCAAGGTGGCCGCAGATAATCGCCGCCAGTTGGGGGAAGAAGAACAGCCCGACGCTGACCAACCCGATGATTCCGGTCACCAGCGAAACAATGGCCAACACGCCGGCCGGGCGCTGGGCCTGCACCGGGTAGCCGGGCTGCGGATAACCGGCTTGCGGTGACCCCGTTTGGGCAGGTCCCTGCCGCGTGTAGCCGGGCTGCCCGTTACCGTTCTGGCCCGCCTGGCCCACATTGCCAGGACTGCGGTTCAGCCCAATCGGCGGGCCATCCAGTGGCTGGTCCAGATAGGGATTGCGCGGCGGAGCCGCATGCGGGTTGTGCGACCAGCGCGGGTCGCTGGGATCCCCAAACGACGGCCGGTTCTCTGGATCGTGCGCTGCGTCCTCGGGATTCCCCATGGTTCCTGTTCCTCACTTGTGCCCGCCTGCCCATGCACCTTCATGCACCGGCCCGGCACCGTCTCTGGCCCTCAGTTTAGCCACGATTGCCCGGCACAGCATGCTCACATTCGCCGCTCAGGAACCGGTGGGAGGGTTGGCACCATGCACAAGGCAACATACCTTCCGGATACGGACCCCCACCCCCGGCACCATGCCGTACCCCCGTACCTGCTGATGTCGATGGCGGCCTGCGACGGTGCTTGGGAAGCATCCGAGGGCATGCGCGAGTTCATCGCCCCGCCCCCGGAACCCGGGGAAGCGGAAGGGCCCGGGGCCGAAACCCGTGCACGGATCGCCACCCGGGCACGCCGGACCCTGTTGCTGGACCAGGCCCTGCTGCACGACCGGGCCACCACAACCACCGACCTCGATCGGCTGATAGAACCATCCGGGCGGCTGATCCGCACCATCTGCGACGCACAGGGCGCCGAAACCACCCCCGGCACCGACGCCCGCACCGAGGGCCTGGACCCCGTGGCGGATGAGGACGCGAACCGCGCCTTCGACGGGCTGGGCGCGGTCCACGCGTTCCTGGTCGAGATGCTCAAGCTCAACTCGCTGGACGGCGCAGGACTGGGCCTGGGCGGCACCGTGCACTACGGCTTGCACTACGCCAACGCGTTCTGGGACGGCACCCAAATGGTGATGGGCGACGGGGACGGGGAGATCTTCGAGTCCTTGACGTCCTCCCTGTCGGTGATCGCCCACGAGCTGGGGCACGGCCTGCTGCAGCACACCACCAACCTGGCCTACCGGGGCCAATCCGGTGCGCTGAACGAGTCGATTGCCGATGTCCTGGGCGCACTCGTGGAGCAGTTCACCGCCGGCCAGGACGCGGCGAGCGCCAGCTGGCTGATCGGCGAGGGGCTGTTCACCGACAAGGTCCGGGGGCTGGGCTTGCGCTCCATGGCGGCCCCGGGAACCGCCTACGACGATCCGATCCTGGGCAGGGACCCGCAGCCGGCGACCATGTCCGGCTACGTGGAAACCGCCGAGGACCACGGCGGGGTGCACCTGAACTCGGGCATCCCCAACCACGCGTTTTATCTCTTTGCCACGGCCCTGGGCGGCAACGCCTGGGAAACCGCCGGTTCCCTGTGGTTCAACGTGGTCGCCACGCGCGCGCTGCCTGAGGATGCGGACTTCGGCACCTTTGCCGAACAGACCCTGCTCCAAGCCCGCCGCGACCACGGTGCCGGTTCCAATGTGGAGCTTGCGCTGGCCGATGCCTGGGACACCGTCGGCGTGGTCCCCCGGGTGAAGGATGCCGAGCAGGGATGACCCGACGCACAGCGGGTCCCGACACGAAATCATGAACCCGCACCGCGGCGTCTTCGGCCACGGCAACGCAATCAATGAGAAACTGGGGGGCATGGCCCATCCTCGCGCCGGGACCCCGGCACTGCCCCAAGACCTGATCGATCTCCCAGCGGTGCGCGACGCGTACTTCGACATCCACCCGGATCCCTCCGACCCCGCCCAGCGCGTGGCCTTCGGCACCTCCGGGCACCGCGGCACCTCGCTGAACGGTTCCTTCAACGAGGACCACATCGCCGCCATCACCCAGGCCATTGTCCAATACCGGCGCGGCGCCGGGATCACCGGACCAGTCTTCGTCGGCAAGGACACCCATGCGCTCTCGGATCCTGCACAGGACACCGTGCTCGAGGTCCTGGCCGGAAACGACGTGTCGATCCTGGCCGATGCACGCACCGGGTGGACCCCCACCCCGGCCCTGAGCCACGCCATCCTGGCGCACAACGCCGACCCGGCCGCTCCGCGCGCCGACGGCATCATCATCACCCCCTCGCACAACCCTCCCGCCGACGGCGGGCTGAAGTACAACCCGCCGCACGGCGGGCCGGCCGACACCGACGCCACCTCGTGGATCGCGAACCGCGCCAACGAGCTGCTGGAGGCCAAGCTGGCCGGGGTCAAGCGGATCCCGCTGGGCGCCGCGCGGCTGGGCGGCAAGATCGGCTCCTTTGACTTCATGGCCTCCTACGTCAACGACCTGCCCTCCGCGCTGGACCTGGACGCGATCCGCGATGCCGGCATCCGCATCGGCGCCGACCCGATGGGCGGGGCCGCCGTCGACTACTGGGGCGCGATCGCCGAAACCCACAAGCTGGACCTCACCGTGGTCAACCCGGGCGTGGACCCGCGCTTTGCCTTCATGTCCCTGGACACCGACGGCAAGATCCGCATGGACTGCTCCTCGGCCGATGCGATGGCCTCGCTGATCGCCGCCCGCAGCTCCTTCGACATTGCCACGGGCAACGACGCCGATGCGGACCGCCACGGCATTGTCACTCCCGATGCCGGGCTGATGAACCCCAACCACTATCTGGCCGTGGCCATCGAGTACCTCTACACCCACCGCACCGGCTGGTCCGCGGAGTCGGGCATCGGCAAGACGCTGGTCTCCTCCTCGATGATCGACCGGGTTGCCGCCTCACTGGCCCGCACCCTGGTCGAGGTCCCGGTGGGCTTCAAGTGGTTCGTGCCGGGGCTGCTGGACGGTTCCGGGGCGTTCGGCGGCGAGGAATCCGCGGGCGCATCCTTCCTGCGCCGCGACGGACGCACCTGGACCACCGACAAGGACGGAATCCTGATGGCGCTGCTGGCCAGCGAGATCACCGCCGTCACCGGCTCTTCCCCCTCGAAGCACTATGCCGCGCTGGCAGCCGAGCACGGCTCCCCGAGCTATGCGCGCATCGACGCCCCGGCCGACAGGGAGCAGCGGGCGCGGCTGGGGAACCTCGCGGCCACCGACGTGGCCGCCGAGATGCTGGCGGGAGAGGAGATCACCGCACGGCTGACCGAGGCGCCGGGCAACGGGGCGAAGATCGGCGGGCTGAAGGTCACCACGCAGAACGCCTGGTTTGCCGCGCGCCCCTCGGGCACCGAGGACAAGTACAAGATCTACGCCGAGTCGTTCCTGGGCGACGAGCACCTGGCCCGGGTGCAGGCCGAGGCGAAGGACATTGTCTCCGCGGTGCTCGGATAGAGGGGGCCGCAGGTTCCGTTGTGTTCCCGGTGCGTTGCCACCCGGAAAGCACCACGGCGTGGCACGGATGGAGGTCTGCGAGCCGCCCCCTGCGGGAGGGCCCCGCGGGCCTACATGGTTGACTGCGGCATTCCGGACGTTCTGCCAAAAAGCGGCTTCCACAGGGGAATATGCGGATTGCGGAATGCTTACATGAGTCTGTCGATGAGCTTGGATTTCGCCCACGTGTACGGCGGGTAGAGCGCCTTGAGCGTGTCCACTACTGTCGTCTTGCCCATCACCGCGCGCATCTGCGATAGCCGCTCGAACCCATGCCGCCCGTGGTATGCACCCATGCCGGATGCGCCAACGCCGCCAAAGGGAAGACCCGGGACGAAGAGGTGCACATTGGGCGCATTGTGCACGATGGCCCCCGCCCGCACCTGGTCCCCGAAGGCCGACTGCAGCCGCGGGTTCTCGCTGAAGAGGTAGGCGACCAGCGGGTTTGGGCGTGCGTTGATGAAGCGCACGGCCGCATCGAAGCTTTCCACCGCGATGATCGGCAGTATCGGGCCAAAGATCTCCTCGCGCATCAGCGGCGAGTCCGGATCCACGTTGGCCATCACGGTGGGCTCGATCTTCAGGGTGTCGGCATCGTACCCGCCCCCGATGAGGATCTCGCCGTGGTCCAGGTAGGAAACCAACCTGTCGAAGTGGGCGGTGTTCACGATGCGGCCGTAGTCGCGGCTGGACAGCGGATTCTTCCCGTAGAACCCGGTGATCGCCTTTGCCAGCTGTTTTTCCAGGTCCCGGGCGGCATCGCCGACCGCCAGCACGTAGTCGGGCGCCACGCAGGTCTGCCCGGAATTCATGAACTTCCCGAAGGCAAGCCTGCGCGCCACCGTGGCGGAGGATCCGTCCATCACCAGGGCCGGGGACTTTCCGCCCAGCTCAAGTGTCACGGGTGTCAGGTGCTCTGCGGCGGCGCGGGCCACGATCTTGCCAACCCGCTCACCGCCGGTGAAAAAGATGTGGTCAAAGTGCTGTTCCAGCAAGTGTTTGCTGGTGGATGCGCCGCCTTGGACGACGGCGCAGGCCCGGTGGTCGAGGAACTTCGGGATCAGCCTGCCCAGCACCGCGGAGGTCGCCGGTGCCAGCTCCGAGGGCTTGAGCACCGTGACGTTGCCCGCCGCGATGGAGGCAACCAGCGGGGCGAGGATCAACTGCAGCGGATAATTCCAGGCGCCGATCACCAGCACCACCCCCAGGGGTTGCGGCTCGATCTTGGCTGCCGCCGGATGCAGTGCCAACGGGATCTTCACCGCCTTGGACTCCATCCACTCGGAGAGGTGAAGCTGCGCGTGGTCGATTTCCGCGCGCACCATGTCGATTTCCGTCAGCTTCGCCTCGACGGTGCCCTTGCCCAGGTCGTCGGCCAGCGCATCGGTGAAATCCTGCTCGTGGGCATCCAGCATCCGTTCGAGCGCCTTGAGCTGCGAGGCCCGGAAGCGGCGCGGGTGGGCCAGCCCGGTGGCGACCACGTCGTGCATGGAGGCGACGATCTCCACGATGTTTTCCGGGAGTTCGGGCACCACCTCGGGAAGCTCGAGCTCGTTCAGCGCCGTCGACTCGCGAGACGCAGCTGATTTGTGTGGAGTGTCGGATGTGCCCATGTCCCGAGCCTACGACCAGCGCGGCATCTCCAACAGGCCGCCGCGCCCTGGTTGCGGGGTGGCGCCTCGCGCAGGAAGGACGCGGACTCGGCTTTCCCGCCCCGTGGCCCGGTGGGATAGGCTCACGCATAGTGACACGGGGTGTCGGCGCGCACGCGACCGGCTGAGATGAAACCCGTAGAACCTGATCTAGTTCGTACTAGCGGAGGGATGTTGCTCATGGAATCCATGGCGCCTTCAAGACTTGTAACACCCGGCGAGCTCGCCGGTGCCCTGGGCGCGCTGCGCGCCTCCTCGCCCCTGGTCCAGTGCCTGACCAACACCGTGGTCACCAACTTCACCGCCAACGTGCTGCTGGCCGTCGGCGGGTCCCCGGCCATGGTGGACGTCCCCGGGGAGGCCGGCGACTTTGCCGCGGTGGCGGCATCCCTGCTGGTGAACCTGGGCACCCCGAACACCGAGCAGGCGGCCGCCATGCGCGAGGCCGTTACCGGCGCCGGCGCCGCCTCGACGCCCTGGGTGCTGGACCCCGTGGCGATCGGGTCGCTGCGCGTGCGCACCTCGCTCGCCCGCGAACTTGCCGCCGCCGGACCGAGCGTGATCCGCGGGAACGCCTCGGAGATCCTGGCGCTGGCCGGCGTCTCGGGGGGCGGGCGCGGGGTCGAGTCCACCGATTCGGTTGCCGCCGCGGCCGACGCCGCCAGGGAGCTGGCCAGGAGCAGCGGAGCTGTCGTGGCTGTCTCCGGGGAGGCTGACCTCGTCACCGACGGGGTGCGCATCGTGTACGTGCACGGCGGCAGCGAGCTGCTGACCCGCATCACCGGCGGCGGGTGCGCGCTGGGCGCGGTCTGCGCCGCCTTCCTGTCCACCGGCCCCGACCCGCTGGTGGCCACGGTGGCCGCGCACGCCTTCTACTCCGCCGCCGCCGAACGCGCCGCAGAGCACGCGGCGGGACCCGGCACCTTCGCCCCGCTCTTCCTGGACGCGCTGGCAGCCATCTCCCCCGCCGAGCTGCGCGCCGCGGCGGTGCTCTCATGAGCGGCTACGGCGTGTACCTGGTCGCGGACTCGGCCTCCACCGCCGGACGTCCGCTGGTCGACATTGTGAAGGCCGCGGTCGACGGAGGCATCACGACGGTGCAGCTGCGCTGCAAGGACATGCCGGCCGGAGAATTCGTGGACCTCGTCATGGAATGCGCCCACCACACCGCCGGGCGTGCGGCACTGCTGGTCAACGACCGCGTCGACGTGTTCCTGGCCGCCCGCACCTCCGGCGCCGACGTGCAGGGGGTTCACATCGGCCAATCCGACCTGCCGGCAAACCTGGTGCGCGAACTCATCGGCCCCGGCTCCGTGCTGGGACTCTCCGCGGCCGGCGATGGCGAGATCCGCACCGCGAACCAACTCAACGCGTTTGCCCCGGGGACCATCGACTACCTGGGGGTCGGCGCCGTGCACGCCACCCCCACCAAGAAGGACCACCCCGAGCCGCTGGGCCACGCGGGCCTGGCCCGCGCCGTTGGACTTAGCGACCTCCCGGTCATCGCCATCGGCGGCATCGACGCCGCGGATGTTGCCCCGCTGGCCCGCGCCGGGGCCTCCGGCGTGGCGGTGGTCCGCGCCATTTGCGCCGCCGATGACCCGCGCGAAGCATCCAGGAACCTACGCACCCTCTGGGAGGGCAGCAAGCCATGAGCACCCCGAACACCGTGAAGAACATCCTGTCCATCGCCGGCTCCGACCCCTCCGGCGGCGCCGGGATCCAGGCAGACCTGAAATCCATCGCCGCCGCCGGCGGCTACGGAATGGCTGCCATCAGCGCGCTGACCGCGCAGAACACCCGCGGCGTCAGTGCCGTGCACGTGCCGCCGGCCGGCTTCCTGCTGGCGCAGCTGCGCGCGGTTTCCGAGGACATCGCCATCGACGCGATCAAGATCGGGATGCTCGCCAACGCGGCGGTCATCGACGAGCTCGGCGGCTGGCTGGCCGGGATCCGGACCGCCGCGGGCTCCGATGCCCCGGCGGTGGTGCTGGACCCGGTCATGGTCGCCACCAGCGGGGATTCGCTGCTGGATGCAGAGGCAACCAACGCGCTGCGGCGCCTCTTTGCCCACGTCGACGTGATCACCCCCAACATCCCGGAACTTGCCGTGCTGGGGCGCGGCCCCGTGGCCGGGAACTGGGAGCAGGCGGTGGCCCAGGCGCGCTCCGTTGCCGCCGAGTACCAGGTCCTGGTGCTGGCCAAGGGCGGACACCTGGAAGGCGAAACCTGCCGGGACGCCCTCATCTCTCCCGACGGCGTGCTCTTCGAGGTCGCCTCGCCGCGGCTGGCCACCCCCAACACCCACGGCACCGGCTGCTCGCTCTCCTCCGCCCTGGCGACCTTCTACGCCCGCGGCGGCGACTGGGCCCAGGCGCTGCGCCAGGCCAAGGCCTGGCTGTCGGAGGCGATTGCCCGGGCGGACGAGCTGGCGGTCGGCGGCGGGCACGGCCCGGTGAACCACCTGGCAGCACTCTGGGACGGGGTGCGCCCGGCACCGGCCCGGGACCCGCTGGCGCACTGGTGGGAAGCGATCGCCGGCATCCGCGCGGGCATCGACGAGCTGGCGTTCATCCGCCGGCTCAAGGACGGGTCGCTGGCCCCCGCCGACTTCGAGGACTACCTGGGCCAAGACGCCCTGTACCTGCGCAGCTATGCGCGGGTCATGTCGCGGGCCTCGGAACTCGCCCCGACCACCGAGGAGCAGCGCTTCTGGGCGGGAAGCGCCGCCAGCTGCCTGGAGGAGGAAATGACGCTGCACCGCGGCCGGCTCGCCGATCAGGTCCCGGAGCCCTCGAACGACACCACCGCGTACCTCAACCACCTGCGGGCCGGCAGCGACGACTACCCGGTGCTTGCGGCCGCGCTGCTGCCCTGCTTCTGGATCTACCAGGACGTGGGAAAGCGGCTGGCGGCGGCCAACCACCCGGCACACCCCTACGCGGACTGGCTGGCCACCTATTCCTCGGTTCAGTTCGACGACGTCACGGCGCGGGCCATCGAACTGGTCCGGGGCGTTCACGCACGGGCCGACGAGTCCACGCGGGCGGCCATGTGGCGCGCCTTCGAGGCCTCGTCCGTGCACGAGCTGGACTTCTTCGCGCAGACGGCCGCCGATGCGCCCGGCGCCGGGGACGGGGTGGGTTCCATCACCGCGGGTGTCGCACTGCCCGTGGGGTGAGTAAAATGCACACGGGGGTTTTGCGCGCCGCGTGCGCGCCCCCCGGCATTTTTTCCCACCCTGCGCCCGGAAGGCACCCATGAGCAACCGATTCGGCATTGGCTGGAACCTGCACGGCGACGGCAAGTCCATCTCCCCCGGAACGGTGGTGGCCCCGAACGAGCGGCTGCACTGGCCGCAGACCATCTCCATTGGCGTGCAGCACGTCATGGCGATGTTCGGGTCCACGGTGCTGGTTCCGGCGATCACCGGGTTCCCGGCCACCACTACGCTGTTCTTCTCCGGCGTGGGGACCCTGCTGTTCCTGCTCATCACCGCGGGCCGGGTGCCCAGCTACCTGGGTTCCTCCTTCGCGTTCATCGCCCCGGTCTCCGCGGCCATGGCCGGGCACGGGATGGCAGGCGCGCTGGGCGGCATCGTGGTCTCCGGTGCGGCGCTGTTCGTCGTCGGGCTGATCGTGCAGAAATCGGGCACCGGGTGGATCCACGCGCTGATGCCGCCGGTGGTCATGGGCACCATCGTCGCGCTGATCGGCTTGAACCTGGCCTCGGCCACGCTCAAGCCGATGCAGGAATTCCCGCTGACCACCTTCGCGACGGTGCTGGCCATCGTGGTCTCCGCGGTGCTCTTCCGCGGCCTGCTGGGCCGGCTGTCCATCCTGCTGGGCCTGGTCATCGGCTACCTGGTGGCACTGGCACAGGGCCAGGTCGACTTCCAGCCCATCGCCGACGCCCCGGTCATCGGGTTGCCGGTGTTCACCGCCCCCACCTTCCACCTGGACACGCTGCTGGTGTTCCTGCCGGTGGTGTTCGTGCTGATCGCCGAGAACATCGGCCACGTGAAGACCGTGGGGCTGATGACCGGGCGCGACCTGGACGCGGTCAACGGCCGGGCGCTGATGGCCGACGGCGCCGCGACGCTGCTGGCCGGCTTCGGCGGCGGCTCGGGCACCACCACCTACGCAGAGAACATCGGGGTGATGGCCTCCTCGCGGGTCTACTCCACCGCCGCCTACTGGATCGCGGGCATCGTGGCGATCCTGGTGGCGTTCTTCCCGAAGTTCGGCGCCGTCATCAACACCATCCCGGCCGGGGTCTCCGGCGGCGCGGGCATCGTGCTCTACGGCATGATCGGCATCATCGGGGCGCGCCTGTGGGTGCAGAACAAGGTCGACTTCTCCAACCCGATCAACCTGATGACCGCAGGCACGGGGCTGATCATCGCCATCGCCGTCACCAGCGAACTGGCCTTCGGCGAGGTCAAGCTCGGCGGCATCGCCCTGGGCACCATCGCCACGCTGGTGATCTTCCACCTGATGCGCACCATTGCCCGGGCCCGGGGCACCGAGCCGACGGACGTCGAGGCCGTCGGCGGAGCCACGCACTCCAAGCTCGGCTAGGACGTTTTCGGTTGGACTCCTTCAACCGGCGCCCAATCCTGTTGATTCATGCCTGTGCGCATCACCGCCGGGGGCGTCCGGGCCGAGCTGGAGGACTTCACGGAGGCAGCCCTTGGCGTCGCCCGGTCCCGTTGCCCGGTCCCGTCGCCGAATCCCGTTGCCCGGTCCCGTCGCCGAATCCCGTTGCCCGGTCCCGTCGCCGAATCCCAAGGACCAGTGCGGCGGAAGGCTGCCTCCATCCTCGGGGCTGAAGCCGGGCGCCGTAGGTCGATGCGTCCGGTGGCCGGCTGCCCGGGCGTGGACCAAGTGGCGGCACGGCGCCATCCCCGAACCCTGGCTCCTGGGCGCATGGCACCCCGAGCCCGCGACCGGCCGCGATCCGTACCCATGGGCGCGACGATGGGGTTGAATGGACAAGGTGACTTCATCCACCGGATCCTTCGTGCCATCCCAGTCGACAGCTACGGCGCTTCCGCGCCGTCAAGTGCTTCGGTCAGCCGGCATTATTGCCGCTGGCGCCACCCTCACAGGTATTTTTTCCACCGCTCTGCCGGCGCATGGCGCCACTGGCCACTTCCAGCACGGGATTGCCTCGGGCGATCCCTATCCGGAGTCGGTGCTGCTGTGGACGCGGCTGACTCCGGAGGCAGTCGCGACGCCCGGCTCGGGACTCGGCGGCGATGCCCGGATCCGCTGGGACGTAGCCGCCGATTCCGATTTCCGACGGGTGGTGGCAGGCGGATGGGCGCAGACGGGTGCCTGGCGGGACCACACCCTCAAGGTGGTGGCCGCCGGGCTGTCGCCGGGTACGACCTATTGGTATCGGTTCAAGTTCGGCCAGGAGTACTCCCCGGTGGGCCGGACACGCACTGCTCCGGCGGCCGGTGCGGCCGTGGACCGGTTGCGGATGGGCGTGGTCTCATGCGCCAATTACCAGGCCGGCCACTTCGCCGCCTACCGGCACCTGGCCGACCGCGGCGACCTGGACCTGGTGCTCCATCTGGGCGATTACGTCTACGAGTACGCACCCGGCGAGTACCAGGCGCGTGACATCGTTGTTCGTCCCCACGATCCGGCCGTGGAGATGACCACGTTGGAGCATTACCGTCGGCGCCACGCCCAGTACAAGACGGACCCTGAATTGCAGGCACTGCATGCCGCCGCGCCGTTCGTGGTGACCTGGGACGACCATGAATTCGCCGACGATGCGTTCTCCTGCGGCGCCGCGAACCACACCGAGGGTGCCGAAGGAAGCTGGGCAACGCGTTCGGGGCACGCCAGGCAGGCTTACGCGGAGTGGATGCCGGTTCGCTACGAAACCGACGGGCAGCTATACCGCAGGCTGGAGTTCGGGTCGTTGGCGAGCCTATCGATGCTGGACCTGCGCTCTTACCGGAGCAGGCAGGTCGACAGCCAGGCAGAGCCCGCCATCGACGATCCCGACCGGACCATGACGGGCACGGAGCAGATTCACTGGCTGCTGGCCGGGCTCGGCAATGACACGCAGCAGTGGAAGCTGGTGGGCAACCCGGTCATGATGACCCCGGTCCGGATCCCTTCCACGCTGAACGCGCAGGAGCTGCATGCCTTGGGCGAACTGATGGGGGACGGCAATATCGACGGCGTTCCCTACAACGTGGACCAATGGGACGGCTATGTCGCCGACCGGAACCGGGTCCTGGGGCATCTGCGGGACAACGCCGTGACAGACACCGTCTTCCTGACCGGTGACATCCACTCGGGCTGGGCCTGCGATCTTCCGGCCGACCCGCTGACCTACCCGCTCACCGGCCGTTCCCTCGGCACGGAACTGGTGTGCACGTCCGTCACCAGCGACAACATGGACGACATCCTTCGGGTTCCGGAGCGCACCGCCTCCCTGTCCGTCGAATCCGCCATCAGGGCGCTGAACCCGCACATCAAGTACCTGGATTTTGATTCGCACGGATTCTCGGTACTCGAGGTGACGCCGGCCGAAGTTCGGATGGACTGGTATCGGTTGGCAGACCGTACGGACGCCGCGTCGCCGGCGCAGCGGACGGCGTCCTGGACAGTGGCTGCCGGTACACAGAAAGTCCGCCGCACAGGGGAAGGAATCCTTGGATGAGCCCGGCGCGGCCCTCGCGGCAGCAGCGGAAAGGCAAGGGCCCGGGAATTCCGCGCCCAACGCCCGGCTAGTGCGCGCAAGCCCCCCAATCCGCACCAAAAAAAGACCGGGCGGGGCACCCTTTCATGGGGGTTCCCCGCCCGTTCTTTCATGCCGCCATTGGGTCGCGGCCGGATCGCGGGGCCGTTATCCGATGATGCTGATCGGCGGTTCGTTCTCCAGCTCCTCCTCGCGCGTGAGCTTCTTCATGTTGGAGGTCAGCGGGGAGCCGTCCTCGCGCTGCAGCGCAAAGACCGCGTCGATGGACGGCTCGCCCTCCAGCACCGGCCCCTGGCCGTCCAGGGCGACAGACACCTCCGGATTGCCCGGGGACACCGTGTATTGCACCCCGCGCACCCTGAACGAGGCCTCGTCAGCGCCTTCGCGCAACGACGCGGTCAGGGACCGCGCCTCGAGCCGGAAGTGCACGGAGGAGTCGTTGCGGCGCAATGAGAACTCCAGCTCGTCCCACTCCGCGGGCAGCCGCGGGTCGAAGAGCCACTCCCCGGTGTCGTCGCGCAACCCGGCAAAACCGTAGACCAGTGCCGCCCACACCCCGCCGGTGGAGGCCACGTGCACCCCGTCGGCCGCATTGCCGTGCAGGTTCAGCAGATCCACGTTCAGCGCGTGCTCGAAGTAGTCGTAGGCCAGGTCCTGGTAGCCGACCTCCGCGGCGAGGATCGCCTGCACCGTGGCCGAGAGCGTCGAGTCCCCTGTGGTCAGCGGGTCGTAGTAGTCGAAGTCGGCACGTTTCTGCTCCGGCGTGAAGTCCGAGGAACGCAGCCACAGGGCCAGCACCGTGTCCGCTTGCTTGAGCACCTGGAAGCGGTAGATCACCAGCGGATGGAAGTGCAGCAGCAGCGGGCGGTGCTCCGGGCCGGTGCCCGGCACGTCCCAGACCTCCCGGTTCAGGAACCCTGCGTCCTGCGGGTGGATCCCCACCTTCTCGGAGAACGGGATGTGCATGGCCAGCGCGGCGTCGGACCAGTCACGGACTTCCCGCCGACCGATGTCCAGCTCCTCGACGATGCGCGCATGCTCTTCGGGGAATTCCTCCTTCAGGTAGCCCATGAGGTTCACCGCGTAGTTCAGGTTGAAGCGCGCCATCACGTTGGTGAAGGTGTTGTCGTTGACCACCGCTGTGTACTCGTCCGGACCGGTCACCCCGTGGATGTGGAAGCTGCGCCCGGTCTTGGTCTCGCGCCAGAACCCCAGCGAATTCCACAGCCTGGCGGTCTCCACCACGATTTCCGCCCCGCCGCCCAACAGCAGCCCGGTGTCCCCGCTGGCGCCCACATAGCGGGCCAGGGAATACACCACGTCCGCGTTGATGTGGTACTGCGCGGTGCCTGCCGGGTAGTAGGCGCTGGCCTCCTCGCCGTTGATGGTGCGCCATGGGAAGAGGATGCCGTGTTCGTTCAGCGTCGCCGCGCGGCGCCTGGCCGCGGGGATCATCGACACCCGCGCGCGCAGCGCATTGCGCGCCCACTGCGGGTTGGTATAGGTCAGGAACGGCAGCACATAGATCTCGGTGTCCCAGAAGTAGTGGCCGGAATAGCCGTTGCCCGAGACCCCCTTCGCGGAGATCCCCAGCCCGTCGGCGCGGGCGGAGGCCTGCGCCAGGGCGTAGAGGTTCCAGCGGATCGAGCGTTGCAGCAGCGGGTGGGAGCGCACCCGCACGTCGGCGTGCTTCCAGAAATCGGTGAGGAATTCGCGCTGTGCCCAGAACAGCGCATCGGCTCCGCGCGGGACCAGGTGGTTCAGCGCGCGCACGCAACGGTTGACCATCTCCTGCGTGTCGTGCCGCCGCGAGGAGTGGAAGGAGGCGAACTTGTCGATGTGCAGGGCCTCGTCCTTCTCCAGGTAGGCGGAGACGGTGTGCTCGACGCGATCGGGCAGGACGGAGGAGCGCTCGTCGAAGTCGCGGGTGTCCCCGGCGATACGGGTGACATGCGAGATCGCGGCGGCCACCGACATGTGCGAACCGCGCACGTAGTAGCTCAGCGCGCAGATTCCGTCCTGTTCGTAGGTGCCGCCCGGCAGCATCGATTCCTCGCCGCTGCCGGCCGACTTGCGCGGGTCGAAGGGCACCTCGCCGGCGTCCGACTCGGCGGCGGTGGGCACGGGCCTGGCGCGCGGCTGGCCAATCAGCGCCGACTGCACGAAGACGTGCGCAGGGGCGTCAAGCAACCTCACGGTGACCCGGAACAGGGCCAGGTGCCGTTCGGAGAAGGAGACCATGGACCGGGTGCGCACCATCACGCGGTGGCCCTCGGCGGTCCGCCAGAGGGTGTCGGAAATCAGCGTCCCGTCCTTGAAGTCCAGCCGCAGCTCGTCCTTGAGGATCTCGGTGCGCCCGATCTCCAGTGCCTCGTCGTTGATGTAGACGCGCACGGTCCGGGCATCGGGTGCCGGGACCATGGTCTGTCCGGCCTCCGCGAGCCCGAAGGCCGATTCGGCGTGGCGGATCTTCCAGGTCTCGTGCAGCCCGTTGATGAACATCCCGTCGGTGCATTCGCCGATGCCCAGCGAATCGCCGCGCATTCCCAGGAAACCGTTGCCCAGGGAGAAAATCGTCTGTTCCACCGAGGGGTCGATGGGGCGCGGGTGCACCCGGGTGTAGGACCAGGTGTCCAGTTCCCAGTCGTCGCGTGCCTGCTGGTTGACCAGGTCGTCAAGGTCGGTCACCACGATGTCTGCCCCGGCCGCCCGCAGTGCCGCTTCCGGCTGGTCCCGGGCCACTCCCACCACCAGCCCGAAGCCGCCCGAAGCCGCCGCCTGGACCCCGGAGATCGCGTCCTCGATGACGATGCATTCGTTGACCGACCAGCCGAGGTCGCTGGCCGCGGCCAGGAAGGTGTCGGGGGCGGGTTTGCCCGGCAGGTTGCGCGCGGCCGCCTGGTGGCCACCGATCACCACGCTGAATTCACCGCGCAGCCCGGCGGCCTCCAGGACTTCCTCTGCATTGCGGGAGGAGGAGACGACGGCCACCTCGAGCCCTGCCTGCTGGATTTGCCGCAGGTAGGCCAGGGACCCCGGGTAGGGCTCGATCCCCGCTTCGTGCAGGATCGCGCGGAAGACCACATTTTTTCGGTTGCCCAGGGCGCACACGCTGTTGGTCCCGGCGGCATCGGTGTCCTGGCCCCACGGCAGTTCGATGCCGCGGTCGGCCAGCACCGCCGCGACGCCCTCGTACCGGGGCCGCCCGTCGACCAGGGCGAAGTAGTCCGCCTCGGTGTAGGGTCCCTGAACCCCGGCCTCGGCGAAGAAGCCGTCGAAGAGTTGTTGCCAAGCCTCGCGGTGGACCTCGGCGGTGGGGGTCAGCACACCGTCCAGGTCAAAGAGCACGGCCTTGAAATCCCGGCGCCGATAGGCGGCGCCGGTGGCGAGGGCTTCACGCATGGTGTTGAATTCCCTTCTCTGTCTCGTGGCGGCTTCCGGACCCCGGCGCGTGCTGGGGCGATCGGTTGCGGCGCCGCCACAACGGCTATTCCCGCGGCCGCGGATAGGGGGGCGTATGTGCTCCCCCCGGTTCGCGCCGGCGGGCCTTACACGCTCCAGCCTAGTCACCGATCAACTCGCGCGTGAAGCGCGCGGGACAATAAGACGGTTTCGCACGTGCCTGCGCGACGCCGGGCAAGGATCACCCCCGCGGCGGGGGCGCCCGCCTCGGCCGTCGTCGGGCGGGACAAGGAGGAAACAAACCTGATGGTTCGGTATTCGTGCCCAAAACTTCAAGTCAATTCGCAATTGTTACCCAGCTTTTATGGTCCCAACCCTTGAAAACCATCTACCGGCTCTACAAGATGAGCAGTAGAAGAGCCTCGAGAACTTCACCATCCAGGGGCGCTTCACCTTCATGGGGGACTTCACGGTGATCCTGCCGGGGGGACGTCCGTCCCCGCCTGCCGGTGCTGCCGCGGAGGCAGGGGCCGGCGGATCGTACTCTTCCCCCGTCCCAAATGTACCGGGCGGCAACTGCCACCCGACCGAGCAGGAGGAATGATGAAAACATTACGACGGGGAAAGGCGTACGCCTCCGTGGCGGCTCTCGGCGTAGCCGCATTGGTTCTCACCAGTTGCGGTGGCGGACCGGGAGCCCCGGAAACCAGTCCGGCGAGCACCAGCGGTGCCACTGCCACCGGCAAGTCGGAGGTCACCCTCTACGGCACCATCGCCGATGCGGAGGCCAAGCTGCTCGAGGAATCCTGGGCCGATTGGTCGAAGGAGAACAACATCACGATCAGGTATGAATCCTCCAAGGAGTTCGAAACGCAGATCGCCGTCCGCGCCCAGGGCGGCAACGCCCCGGACCTGGCCATCTTCCCCCAGCCGGGGCTGCTGGGCGACCTGGCCACCCGCGGATTCCTCAAGCCCGCTTCCGAGGGGGTCAAGGCGAATGTCGCATCCGGTTGGTCCGAGGACTGGGCCAAGTACGGCACCGTCGACGGGACCTTGTATGGGGCGCCGCTCATGGCAAGCGTCAAGGGCTGGGTCTGGTATTCGCCGGCCGAGTTCAAGGAAAACGGCTGGGAAGTCCCCACCACCTGGCAGGGTTTGCTGGACTTGACCGCGCAGATCGAGCAGGACAAGGGGGAGGCTCCCTGGTGCGCCGGCTTCGGTTCAGGCGATGCCTCCGGCTGGCCGGGCACCGACTGGGTAGAAGACCTGGTGCTGCGCCAGTCCGGCAAGGACGTCTACGACCAATGGGTCGCCAACGAGGTCAAGTTCACCGATCCGCAGATCAAGTCGGCACTGGACGAGGTCGGCAAGATCCTTAAGGACCCGAAGTACGTCAACGCCGGCTACGGCGATATCACCTCCATCAATTCGACCGCCTTCGGCGACGTGGCCGACGTGATGGTCAACGGCGATTGCTCGCTGACCCACCAGGCGTCGTTCTTCAGTGGCTTCATCACCGATGCGGGCGGAAAAGTCGGACCGGATGCAGATGTGTGGGGCTTCGTCACCCCGTCCATGGACGGGGCCGGCAACTCGGTCACCGGCGGTGGCGAGATCGTCGGCGCGTTCAACGACGATCCCTCGGTCGTGAAGGTGCAGGAGTACCTCTCCAGCCCCGAATGGGCCAACTCCCGGGTGAAACTCGGCGGTGTGCTCAGTGCCAACAAGGGCCTGGATCCGGCCAATGCCTCGGATCCGCTGCTTGAGGAAGCGGTGAAGATCCTGCAGGATCCGGCAACGACGTTCCGCTTTGACGCCTCGGACCTCATGCCCGGCTCCGTGGGTGTCGGCACGTTCTTCAGGGGCATGGTCGACTGGATCAACGGCTCGGATTCCGAGACGGTGCTCAATCAAATCGAGAACGGCTGGCCCTCGAGCTAGCTGGCACGAGCGCCCGGTCAGGGACGGGTCCGACCCGACCCTGACCGGCGCCACCGCCACAAGCGTTTCCGTCCCGCTTCCCTGGCCGGGTCAGCCGCCCGGTGCGGCGGACCCGGCACCGGAACTTTTCCGAAAGGCGCAACCGGATCATGACAATGTTCCTGTTATGGCTCAGCACCCTGCCCACACTGGCGCAGATCCCCATCGTCATCGGGGTGTTCCTGGCCGTGGTGGTGCTACTGCTCTTCCTCATCGAGCTGGCGCCGCGACGCGGGCGCAAATACACCATCATCCGCGCAGTTGCCTGCGTCGTGTTCCCGCTGGCGATGGTCGCGATCCTGGATTCCTACACCTGGGCCATCATCGCCGCCGGCTTCCTGGGCCTGCTGTTGTTCTGGCTTGACCTTCGATCGCGGCACGGGGCCGGGTACGTCTTCGCACTCGTGGGGTTCCTCGCCCCAGCACTGATCCTGCTGGCTGCCGGGTTGGTCATTCCGACCATCCAGACCACCATCGCCTCGTTCATGAATTCCCGTGGCACCGAATTTGTGGGGCTGGAGAACTTCGCCTGGATCTTTACCCAGCCGTCGGGCGTCCGCACGGTGCTGAACACCGTGCTGTGGGTGTTGATCGCCCCGGTGGTCTCCACCATCGCCGGACTGGCCTACGCGGTGTTCATCGACAAGTCCCGCGGCGAGAAGTTCTTTAAGGTCCTGGTGTTCATGCCGATGGCCATCTCGTTCGTCGGTGCCTCGATCATCTGGCGCTTTGTTTACACCGATCGACCTGCCGACGCCGAACAGATCGGGCTGCTGAACCAGCTGATCGTCTGGGCGGGCGGGGAACCGGTCCGGTTCCTGCAAAACGAGCCATTCAACACCGTGGCACTGATCGTCGTGCTGATCTGGGTACAAACCGGCTTCGCAATGGTGCTGCTCTCCGCGGCGATCAAGGGGGTGCCCGTCGAGCAACTGGAGGCTGCCGAGATCGACGGGGCCAGTGCGTGGCAGCGCTTCGCCAACGTCACGCTGCCAGGCATCCGTTCCACGCTCGTGGTCGTGCTGACCACGATCTCGATCGCCTCGCTGAAGGTCTTTGACATCGTGCGGACCATGACTGCCGGCGCAAACGACACCTCGGTGATCGCGAACGAAATGTACACCCAGTTCCGCAATTTCGAGGCCGGTCGCTCCGCGGCGTTCGCCGTCATCCTCTTCGTGATGGTGTTGCCCATCGTCATCTACAACGCCCGGCAGATCAAGATGCAAAGGGAGCTGCGCTGATGTCCACGCTTGCCAAGGCCACGCCATTGACCCCCGAACCGGCCAACGGGACTTCCCGGCGCCTCCGAACCGCCTCGCTGGCCAAGTCCCGGCTGACGAATAAATGGGCCACGCTCGCGGCGCTGGTGATTGCCGCGCTGTGGACCATCCCTACCATCGGCCTGCTGGTCTCCTCCTTCCGGCCGGCACAGCTGGTGCGCACCACCGGTTGGTGGACGATCTTTGAAAACCCGGGTTTCACCACCCAGAACTACACCGACGTCCTGCAGGCCGGCAACTCGCAGCTGACCATGGCCGGGTCGTTCATCAACTCCATCGCGATCACCCTGCCGGCCACGGTGATCCCGCTGCTGCTGGCCACCATGGCCGCCTATGCGTTTGCCTGGATGCGCTTCCCCGGCAGGGACCTGCTCTTCATCCTGGTTTTCGCGCTGCAGATCGTGCCGATCCAGATGGCGTTGGTGCCGCTGCTGCGGCTGTTCGCGGCCGGGGAGCTCTTCGGTTACCCGGTCATCGGGGCGTTCGGCCAGGCCGGCTACGCGCAGGTGTGGATCGCGCACACGATCTTCGGGCTTCCGCTGGCGATCTTCCTGCTGCACAACTTCATTGCCGAGATCCCCAACGAGATCATCGAGGCGGCCCGGGTGGACGGGGCCAGCCACGGGCAGATCTTCTTCCGGATCGTGCTGCCGCTTTGTGCCCCGGCCATCGCCGCGTACTCGATCTTCCAGTTCCTCTGGGTCTGGAACGACCTGCTGGTCGCGTTGATCTTCGCGGACGGACCCGTCGCACCGATCACCAAGTTGCTGGCGGAAATCACCGGGACCCGCGGGCAGGATTGGCACCTTCTCACAGCCGGGGCGTTCCTGGCAATCATCGTGCCGCTGACGGTCTTCTTCGCCCTGCAGCGCTACTTCGTCCGCGGTCTCATGGCGGGATCCGCCAAGGGCTAGGGGGGCTGGTTCGACGGGCCAGCATTGGCCAGCTGCCTCGGCCTCACAGGAAAGCCGACGATTCACTGGCTAGGATAGTGGGCGTGGCTCAGTGGATTAAGAATTGGATGGATGGCGAATGGCGCACCGAGGTGCTCGCCTGGGTGGACATGGCCTGTGAGGCATATTCCCTCAAGCGCATAGGAGCACTTCAGGACGCAACTTCGTCGTTCCGCGCCAAGCACCTGCGCGTTCCCACCGACTCCGGAATACTTTTCTTCAAGGCGGTGGCCCCCGGGCAGCTTTTTGAGCCGCCGGTCACCGCCGCTGCAGCCAACCTGGTCCCGGACCGGCTGGTCATGCCCCTGGCGATCGACCCGGAACGCGGCTGGATGCTCTCCCCCGACTACGGTGCAACGCTGGACGGGCTGGCCACCACCCCCGAGCTGTGGGTACGTGCGCTCGGTGCCCTGGGCGCGCTGCAGCGCGAGGTTGTCGATTCCGAGGAGGCACTCTTCGACGCGGGCCTGCAGATCCAGGATCCGGCGTGGCTTCCCGAGGAGTTCAACAACGCGCTCACCCTGCATGCTTCACTTCCCGCCGATCACCCGCTGGGCATTCCCGCCCGCGACGCCGACCACGCCTTCGGCGCACTCAAGGACATCGAACTGGCCTGCGCGGAGCTCATCGCAGGGCCGATCCCCTTGAGCCTGGAGCACGGTTCCTTCGACCGCCGCCGGGTCTTTGCGCCCACCGACGACAAGAGCGCACCGCGGATCCTGAACCTGGGCGACGCACACTGGGCGCACCCCTTTGCCTCGCTGGCCCGGCCCCTTGAGCGGATGCGCATCGATTTCCGTGCCACGGCCGACGACCCGAGGATCCTTGCGGCCATCGGCGCGTACCTTTCCGCGTGGGACGACTACGGATCCCCCGACGAGCTCTACGATCTGGTGGCCCCCGCCCTGCGGATTTCCCCGTTGCACACCCACGAGACCTGGCTGCAACTGCTGGCCGACGCCGACGAGCCGCAGCTGCGCCGCTGGGCGCCAAAGGTGCTGGAGCCACTGGCGTCCCTGGCGACAGCCACCACCTGAGTCCCCCGCCGGCACGCAGTGCACGTTCAGCCGGCGTGCCCGTTTTGCGGCCAGCAGCCGCGTTCGGCCATGACCCGGGCCAGGGTGTCGGCGCGATCGCTCATGAGCCCGTCGACACCCATTTCCAGCAGCCGGTGCATGTCCGATTCCTCGTTGACGACCCACACATGGACCTGCAGCCCGGCGGCGTGGGCCTTGGAGATGAACCTCGGCGTCACCACGCGGACGGGTCCGCGACTTTCGGGGACCTGCAGGGCCGCCAGCTCCCGGAATGCCGCACGCGGCAGCCGCGGCGGGCCAAGCTTGGCCAACAGCACGGCCGCCGCGGTCCCCATCACGCCCGGGCTGGCGGCGACAGCCGGCCCGGGGAGCCCCTCGCGGGCGAGCAAATGCTGGACTTTGCGCCGGCGCCGACCGCCGAAGGAGGCGACGAGCACCCTCGAGTGCGCGTCATGGCCGGCAATGGCATCGGCCAGTAGCGCGGCGGAGGCGGCATCTTTCACATCGACGTTGAAGTGCGCCTGCGGGAACGCCCGGAGCAGCTCGTCGAAGGTGGGAATGGGTTCGCCGGCAATCCGCAGTCCGGAAAGTTCGGCCATGGTGCAGTCGGCCAGCTTGCGCTTCTCCCCGGCAAGCCGGGCCAGATCCTCGTCGTGGAACACCACCAGCACCCCGTCCCTGGTGGAACGGACGTCGGTTTCCAGGTAGCCGAACCCCAGGTCGTGTGCCGCGGCGAAGGCCTTCAGCGTGTTTTCCGCCCCGTCGGGCGCGAAGCCGCGGTGGGAGAAGGCCAGCGGGGAGCCGGCCAGCGCGGAACCGACGGTGTTCAGCAGGAAGGGTGCGGTGCCGACCCGTGCGGTGTCCATCGCGTTCCCTTCATCGGTTCGGATCGAGGTGTTCGCCGCCGCCTGGCAGCGGCCGGGCCCGGGGCCCCCATTTGCTAGCCCGGTTCCGGTACGTGGCCGTTGCGCGCAAGGATGCCCTCCAGGATGCAGGCGACCCCGTCGTCCTCTACCCCCGGCGCCCGGTAGGCGGCTGCGTCCAGCGCCGATGCGTGCCCGGAGGCCATCGCGTACCCGTGACCGGCCCAGGCCAGCATCTGCAGGTCGTTGGGCATGTCCCCGAACGCGACGACTTCCCCCGGGTCGATCCCCAGGCCCGCGGCGTATGCGGCCAGCGCCACCGACTTGTTGACATCCACGTGCGCCATTTCCAGCAGCGAGACATCGAACGCGGAGTGGGTCACCGAGACCAGGTGGTCAAGGTCCGCGGCAACGGCAGCCATGAAGTCGTCGGCATTCCGGGTGCGCGACTTGGCCAGGAACTTCACCACTCCCTCCTCGCGCAACGACTCCGAGCGCAGGTCAAGGGCGTCAAAGGTTTCAAGCCGGGAGGTCTCGGCGCTGTCGGCGAAGCCGGATCCCAGGTGCAGGCCGCGGGTGGTTTCCGCGGCGAAGGTGGCGCTTGGTTCGGCGTGCAGGATGATCCGGCGGGTTTCGATGAGCAGCTCGGGCTCGATGGTTTCGGCGCTCAGCAGCCGCTCGGTCTCCAGGTCGTAGAGCACCGCTCCGTTGGAGCAGATCACGGTGCCCAGATGGCCGAAGGCCGCGCGGACCGGTTCGAGCCAGCGCACCGGCCGTCCGGTGACGAACACGATGTGCATGCCCGACTCGCGGGCGTGCTTGAAGGCCTCGATGGTGCGCGGGGAAATCGTCCCGTCCGCGCGAATAATGGTTCCGTCCAGGTCGCTGGCGACCAACCGCACATCCATGCCCGCAGCGCCCCGTTAGTGGATTTCGTTCCGGGTCGGCGGGTTGGCGCCGGGCCGCGAGACGGTAATGGCTGCGGCCCTGGCCGCGTAGTCAAGGACCTCGGTGAGCGTGGCGGTGTCCAGCTGGTGCAGGGCCTCGCGCCGCGCGCTGCCCAGCAGCCCGCGGACCTCAAGGGCGGAAATCATTGCCGAGATGAACGAATCCCCGGCGCCCACGGTGTCGGCGACATCGACAACCGGTGCCTTGGCGCTTGCGGTGCCGGCCTCGACCAGGCCCCACGGGCCTGCCGAACCGTAGGTGGCCACGATCATTGCCGGTCCGGAGGCCAGCCAGGCCGCCGCTGTCTCCTCCACGCTGCGGTGCGGGTAGAGCCATTCCAGGTCGGAGTCCGAGGCTCGCACCACGTCGGCAAGCGCCACGAAGCGCTCGACGTTCGCGACGGCCTGGCCGTGGTCGGTGATCAACGAAGGCCGGATGTTGGGGTCGTAGGTGATGGTGGCGTGCGGACGGGCCGCCTCGATGAGGCGCAGCACCTTGCCCGCGCCCGGTTCCACGAGCGTGGCCAGCGAACCGGTGTGAACCAACTGGGCGTCGGCCAGCGCAGGGGTGTCCGCGGGCAGCTCCGGCAGGTCCCAGTGCACGTCGAAGGTGTAGCTGGCGGCGCCCACGGGGTCCAGGATGCCGCGCGCGGTGGAGGTCGGGTGGTCGTCGGGTCCGCAGATGTGCCGCACGTTGTTCGATTCCAGCGCGTGCAGGATCTTCGCGCCGAATTCGTCGTCCCCCCAGCGTCCAATGAATGTCACGGGGTGCCCCAGCTTGGCCAGGCCCACCGCGACGTTTAGCGGGCTGCCGCCGACGAAGGTCCGTGGCGCGCTGATGCCGCCGGAAAGCACATCGACCAGGGCCTCGCCTATGACCGTCAGCACATCGGGCTCCTCATCGTTTTTCCGGGGGTGACGACTTCAATATACCGGTCGGTAGCCGGTGGAGAGGCAGTTTGTGAGGCTCCTCGCCCCGCGCAACGCCGCCGCCGACTTCCAGCAGGGCCTCCACGGTGGCCTCCCAGGCGGGGTCGCCCGGGGAGATCAGCCCGTAGTGGTCCCCGTCGTACTCCCGGTAGTCGACGCGCGCCCCGGCAGCCAAGGCCCGGGAGGCGAAGGAGCGGGCCAGTTCCACCGGCACGTCGGCATCCGTCCGGCCGTGCAGCATCACCAGAGGCACCGCGGGCAGGTCGCGGGCGGCGGGATCGGCAGCCAGCCAGGCCTCTGCGCCGGATTCCGGGGAACAGCCCATCAGCTCGCCCGCCGCGTCGTTGCCCAGGGACAGCCGATGGGCAAGGCCCAGGTCAAGCACCCCTGCCTGCGACACCACCCCGTCCAGGGACCTGCTGCCCTCCGGCAGCGCGCCGGGAGCACCGGCGGGCAGCAGGGAGCGGCCCGCGGCCCAGAGCGCCAGGTGCCCGCCGGCCGAATGCCCGATGCCGATCCGGGGGCCGTCCTCGATGCCCGCCTGGGCCAGCGCTGCACCCAGCGCGTCGATGCCGGTGGCGACGTCCATGAAGGTCTCCGGATAGCCGCCGTCTCCCCCGGCCATGCGGCGGTATTCAAGGTTCCATGCCACGATGCCGCGGGCGGCCAGGTCTGCCGCCAGCGGGCGGCCCAGTTCGGCGCCATAGGCCTGTCGCCAGAAGCCTCCGTGCACGATCACGGCAACCACGTCGTGCAGCCGGGTCTCCGGCAACCACAATTCGGCGTACTGGCTGGCGTGCCGCCCGTAGACGTGCAGCACCGGTTGTGCCGCGGGAGGCACTAGCGGCCCGGGAACTCGGGGGCCGACTTCGCCACGAAGGCGGCGCGTCCCACCACCGAGTCCTCGGTCTCGAAGGCCTTGACGAAGGAGCGGGCCTCGGCCTCGAGCCCGTCGACCACGTTCAGCCCGGCAATCTCGTTGAGCGCGTTCTTCACGTTGGCCACCGCGGTCGGGGCCTTGCCGGCGATCTCCGCGATGGTTTCCTCGGCGGCGGCAATCAGCGCCGCGTTGTCCTCAAGCACCCGGTTCACCAGCCCGATGCGCAGGGCCTCGGCGGCCTTGATGCGGCGGCCGGTGTAGATCAGTTCACGGGCCATGCCGATGCCCACGCGCTGCTGCAGGCGCACGGAACCGCCGAAGCCCGGAACCAATCCGAGGTTGACCTCCGGCTGGCCGAAGCTGGCGTTCGCCGAGGCGTAGAGGAAATCGCAGGCCATGGCCAGCTCGCAGCCACCGCCCAGGGCGAAGCCGTTGACGGCGGCGATCACGGGTACCGGCAGCGCCTCCAGACGCAACGTGACCTCGTGCATGCGCCGCCCGTAGGCCAAGGCGGCCTGAGGGTCCATGGCGTTCATCTCCACGATGTTGGCGCCGGCCACGAAGGACTTGTCCCCGGCGCCGGTGACGATGATGCCGCGCACGGGCCACCGTGCATCGGTGCCGATGTCGGCCAGTACCCCGGTCAGCGCATGCAGGTCCTCGACCACGGCGGCGGCCAGTGCATTCATCGAGGCCGGCTGGTTGATGGTCACGAGCAGGGCATTGCCGCGCTGCTCGACGAGCAATGTCTCGTAGGTCCCGAAATCCATGTGCACTCCCTTGTGATTGGCGTCTCGAAACCAGCGTCTCATGTTTGCCTCGGCACCGCCCCGTTGGCGCGCAGGTGAGACCGTGTTTAAGCCAGCACGACGGGCGGTTGCGGGACCGGGCGCCGGATCAGCGCTTGCGCCCCCGGGAGGCAGGCTTCGACCCGCGCTTGGCACCCCGGCGACCCGCGCGTGCGCCTGACTTCTTCTGGGCGTTCTTGGTGCTTTTCGCGTTTTTGGCGGCCTCGGAGTCGGCGGCCTGCCGCTTCTTGCGCGCCTCTGCAGCTTGCTCTTGCTGCTTCTGGGCCACCGATGCCTGCCGTGAGGAATTTTCCCCGCGGCCGCGCACCACCCCGATAAATTCCTCGATCACCGGGTCCGTGGGGTCGTCGCCCTCCGGGGCCAGCCAGGCGATGCCGATGGCGGTTTGCGGGACGCCGGACAGTTCCCGGTGCACGACGTCCTTGCGGCTGTGCAGTCGCGCCACGCCCAGGGGCAGGACCAGCAGGCCCGCCCCGGAGGAGCACACCTCCATGGCCATGGCCGTCCCGCCAACGGCTTCCGGGTAGTCGGCAAGGTCCAAGAAGTTCTCGTTTTGGATCTCGGCGAGGGGAACCACATCTTCATGCAGCTCAATGTCGTGGTCCTTTGGAGCACAGACGACTTGTTGCTCCTCATAGAGCGGTATCACGTGGATCGCGGGGGTCTTGGGCGAGGAGCCTGCGGCAAAGCGGACGAAGACGATGTCCGATTCGCCGTTCTGCAGGCGCGCCAAGATCTCCCCGCCGTCGTAGCGCAGGGCAAGCAAGGGGTTTTGTGGATAGCGTTCGTTCCACCGGCTCAGCCATTTGCCGGGCGTGACACCCGGTACATAGGCGATTTTTAGTCCTGTCACCACCCCAGCGTACCGGTACGCTTGTTCACATGAGCGAGAAAACCCCACAGAACATGAAGCCGGCGACTGCCGCAAAGAAATTGGGCATCTACCTGCCCGCAGCTCCGGCCGAGTTCCAGGAGGGTCCGGTGTCCCGGGCCGAGCTCGACGAATTGCTGGCGAACCCGCCTGAGTGGCTTGAGGACTTGCGGGCCAACGGCCCGCATCCGCGCCCGGTCGTGGCGCATAAGTTGAATGTCTCGATTTCCGGCCTGGCCCGGGCGGAAATCACCGAGGCGCTGACCACCAAGGAAATCGAGGCGTTGCTGGCTGATCGTCCGGAGTGGCTGCAGGAAGAGCGTGCCTCACTCGCCGCGGTGCGCGCCGAGGAAAAGCGCGTCCGTGATGCTGCGGCCGCCAAGGGCGACCGCAGCTAACCACGATTCACTATCGTGCGGTGACTACTTGACCGTCTTGACGATGTAGACATCGCATGGGGCTGCGTGTGCCACTGAGGTGGCCACGGAGCCAAGAACGCGCCCCAGGCCCTTCATGCCGACATTGCCGACAACGATCAACGTGGCGTTCAGGCGCTCGGCCTCGGCAACCAATACTTCCTGCGGCTTGCCGTGCGCCGCGGCTGCGGTGATCTTGGCGGTCGGCTCGGTGATGCGCAGGCCTGCAGCGCACTGCTCGGCGACCTTTCCGGCCTGCTCCGCGTCGTCAAGGATCCAGGTGTCGGTGCCGATCTTCACGACCTCGGTGTTGTCCGAAGTGTGGGCGGTCACGACGACGAGTTCCGCATCCATGCTGGTGGCGATGCGCGCCGCGCGTTCTGCTGCACGCTGTGCGGTTTCGCTGCCGTCAACACCGACGATGATGGTTTCTGCCATGTTCTGACGCTCCTTTAGGTGTGGCCACCTGCGGCGGCCGGGGTTTGTTGGGAAAAATTGGTTAGGAAATATGCTGCCGGAGGAAGTCCACCGACCGGTCCCATGCCAGGCGCGCGGCCTCGGGCCGGTAGTTGCCCGAAGGGTTTGCATCGTTGTGGAAGGCATGCGGGGCATCGTAGTAGTGGAACACGACCTCTGCACCGGATTCCTCGCGGATCTGGGCTTCCTGGGCATGCGCCTTCGCCACCGGGTAGGACGAGTCCTCATTGGCGTAGTGCCCCTGGACCTGGGCCCGCACCCCTGCATAGCTCTGTGGAACACCCTGTCCGACGCCATAGAAGGGGACGGCGGCGGAGATTTTCTTCCCCTGCTGGGCGGCAAGGGCCAGCACAAAACCGCCGCCCATGCAGAATCCGATGGTTCCCGCGGTCGAACTGGTGACGGCTTCGAGGCCAAGCAGGTAGTCGACGGCGCCCGCCAGCAGCTTCGCACCGAGTTCCTCGGGCAGGTTCGACATCATTTCCGCGGCCTCTGCCCCGTCGTGGGCGACCGATCCGCCGAAGAGATCCGGCGCAAGGGCAACGAAACCCTCGGCAGCCAGGCGGTCGGCCACGTCCCGGATGTGGTCAGTCAATCCCCACCATTCCTGGATGACGATAACGCCCGGGCCCTGGCCGGCTTCTGGCAACGCGAGATATCCGTGTGCACGCTGTCCCTCGGAGGGAAACGAAACGTTTTGGTGCGGTGTCTGGGACGCCATACTTCCGACTGCTCCTGTCCTACATGCTTCATTGCCGGCGGAAACGCCCGATCTTCTCCCAGTCTATGCACCGATATGGGGCTCCTCGCCAAGAATCGCCGGTAGTTTCCTCACATCGACGCCGGATCGACGAACGGCAAAACCGTGGAATCCAGATGAATTTCCCCTTTCTCGTGATGAATTTTCGCAGCGGGTGGTGATGTCGCCGCGTCTTGCGGAATACCGTGTACGTTGCATAGCCGTGCGTTTTCACGTGTGGAGCCAGATATGTCCCATCCCATGTCATCGCGTTTGACCGCCGAGTTTCTCGGCACCGGCGTACTCGTATTCGGAGGCTACGGCGCTGCCATATTCTCAGCCAAGGTCGTCGCCTCGAACACCATGAACATGGGAATCGGGTTCCTCGGGGTGGCGTTGGCCTTCAGCCTGACCGTTCTGGCCATGGTCTATGCGGTCGGCCACATCTCCGGTGGTCATTTCAACCCGGCAGTGACATTGGGTGCCGCATTGGCGGGTCGGGTCGAGTGGAAAGCAGTCCCCGCATACATGGTCACCCAGGTTGTCGGTGCGTCCGCCGCCGGCTTGGTCCTCTTTGCCATCGCCAGCGGTAAGCACGGATTTGATCCAGTCTCCTCCGGCTATGCCGACCGCTCGCCCGACGGTTACAGCATGCTTGCGGCGTTACTGGCGGAAATCATCCTGACCGCCGTGTTCCTCTATGTCATCCTCGGGTCCACCGGTGAGCGGGCGCCCCGGGGTTTTGCCGGCATTTCCATCGGCCTCACCCTGACGCTGATCCACCTGGTTTCCATTCCGATCACCAAAACCTCCGTGAACCCGGCGCTTTCCCCGGGTGTGGCGTGGTTTGCGGGACCGGACGCACTGGGGCTGGTATGGCGGTTCATCGCCGCACCGCTGATAGGTTCAGCCATTGCCGGAATGACCTATCCCCTGCTGTTTGCTTCGCCGCTGATTGATGCGGCCCTGCAAGCCGGGGAGGGCAAGCCGAATCCGACCCTCACGCAAGACGCCACCAAGGCCGAGGCCATAGCGGGAAACGGCGCCAAGTAGTTCCCGCGTCCGCCGCCTGGTGCGGACAAATGGTTGCGGACCCGAGGAGCAGGGCCACCCCAAATCACAATGGACCGGGATATTGGACCCCTCGTGCGGTATCCCCGTCCGCGCGGCGGACGGGAGCCGCCACAGCGCTAGACATGGTCGGCTAATTGGCCGACAACGGTGCCCATACAGCTTGCCTACTGGGCACCAACCAGAAACAAAACACCCCCCGGTCATCAGACCGGGGGGTGTTTCCATATGTGCGCGAAGGGGGACTTGAACCCCCACGCCCTTGCGAGCACTGGCACCTGAAGCCAGCGCGTCTACCAATTCCGCCATTCGCGCATATTCACTGCGTTTCAGTCATTGACTTCAACAGCGAGATCAATCATATACACAGGTTGCCCTGAACGACTAATCGAGGGTGCTTTTGTGATCAGTGCCACGTCCGGGCAACCAATGGCACCGGTCGTTCGTTGGGGAACAGGGGGCCGCTTTCAACACATTTCGCCCCAGATGATTTTCAAGCCAAGTAGTATCGAACAAGGCGCAAGGCATCCAGGCCCTGCGACGCAATGCCGCTAACCGTGCCACGACACGAGTTAGAACCAGGAAGGGAGCGAAGCGATGGGCCTCATCGACAATGTTGAGCGCGGACTTGAAAAGCTTGTCACCAGCGTCTTCCGCGGCTCCGGCAGTTCCGAGGTCAAGCCCGTGGAAATCGCTTCACGTATGCGCAACCAGATGGATGCGAAGTCGCTGACCATTTCACAGGCGCGCACCCTGGTGCCGAACCTCTTCACCATTCGCCTCTCTGACGACGATTTTGCCAGGGCACGGGAATGGGGGGCGCCGTTGGCCAGGGAACTCTGCACGACAGCCCTGGATCACGCCAAGAGCCAGGGATACACACTGCAGGGCGCCGTCGAGGTCAACTTTCGCAAAGACAGCGAGCTCAAGCCCGGAGACTTCGAGGTCGACTCGGTCTTTTCCGAAGACTCCGCCGCCGAGGTGCGCAACTCCCCCGCCGCTCCGCCGGCACCCGCCTCTCCACCGCGTGGGGTACCCAAGACGCAGCCGGTGCTTGACATTGCCGGCCAACGATACGCCTTGAACCATCCCAACATCGTCTTGGGCCGTTCCGCGGAGACCGACATCCCCATTGAGGATCCCGGAGTTTCCCGCCGGCACCTGAAGATCGAGCAGCGCGGCGCCGCGACGTGGGCCGTTGACCTGGGCTCCACCAACGGCAGCTTCGTCAACGGACAGAAGATCGTTGGTGAAACCGAGCTCCACGACGGCTCCAACATCGCCATGGGACAAACACGCATCATCTTCAGACTCCTCCCCCAATCTCAAGGAGACCGTGCGTGAACGACCTAGTGTTCACCGTGCTGCGGCTCGGATTTCTCATATTGCTCTGGCTGCTGGTCTTGAGCATCGTCGGCGCGCTTCGCCGCGACCTTGCCATTGGCGGAAGGGCAGGCGTCGGCAGTCCGTCGTCCCGGCAGATTCGCAAGGACCCCTCGTTGGCACCGCCACCGGAGGTCCCCGCCAAGCAGCAGGCCAAGACCTTGTCCATCCTCGAGGGACCCCTTACGGGCCTTCAGCACCAGCTCACGGCCAGCCCGATCCTGCTGGGTCGCGCCCAAGAAGCAACCATCGTGCTGGAAGACGACTATGCCTCCGGCCGCCACGCACGTCTGTTCCCCCAGGGGACCCGGTGGTTCATCGAAGATTTGGGTTCGACCAACGGAACGTTCCTGGGCGAGGCCCAGCTCACCCGTGCCCAGCCGGTTGAACTTGGCCAGAAGATCCGGATCGGCAAGACGGTCATGGAGTTGAGGCCCTAGACATGGCGTTGATGCTGAAATTTGCGGCGCGAAGCGATGTTGGCAAGGTGCGGTCCAAGAATGACGACTCCGCCTATGTGGGACGCTACCTGGCCGTGGTTGCCGACGGCATGGGCGGACACGTGGGCGGCGATGTCGCCAGTGCATCCACCGTCCTGGACCTCGTCCACCTGGATGTCCCAGACACCCCCGATGCCGAAACGGTGCTGCCCGATGAAATCCAGGCTGCAAATCTGGTCCTGAACGAACTCGTGAACGCCAACCCCAAGCTGTCGGGAATGGGCACCACGGTCACTGCCATGCTACTGACCGGCGACGTACTGCAATTCGCGCACATCGGCGACTCGCGGGCATACCGCCTGAAGAACGGCGTCTTCGAGCAGATCAGCCACGACCATACGTTCGTCCAGCGCCTGGTCGACGAGGGCCGCCTGCGACCCGAGGAAGCCGAACTGCACCCCCACAAGAACGTGCTGCTTCGGGTCCTGGGCGATTCGGACGCCAGTCCGGAACTCGATGTCAGCCAGTACCCGGTCGAGGCCGGGGAGCGCTGGATGCTGTGCTCGGACGGCCTGAACGCCGTCGTGCCCGATTCCATCACCGAACGCATCATGCGCGGCACCGCTTCCCTCGACGAAACCGTCGAGGATCTCGTTGAAACCACGCTTGCCCACGGGTCGCCAGACAACGTGACCATCGTGGTCTTCGAGGTCGTCGAGGACAGCGGCGCCGAAGAGCCAGTGCCCGCCACGGACATTGCCCCGGCCGACGATCCGGCCCCGGACACCGGGCAGCTGAACATCGCTGCCGAGGGCGACCTGGAAGCCAGTGCGGCACTGATCCGCCACGAAATGGCCAAGCGCCCCCACCTCTTGGTTGGCGCGGCCGAGCTCGCCACACAAACCGGCAAGATTCCCGTCGTCACTCAGCGCTCTGGCGAAAAACGTGCAGCGGCGATCCTCACACACAAGACTCCGGCCGGCCAGGCGTCCGCCGAACAAGAGGATTTCGCGGCGCTGGACCGCAGACCCCGGCGCTGGCTTGTGCCCACGTTCCTAGCACTCATGGCCTTGATCCTGGCCGCGGTATGCGTCTGGGGGTACCTGTGGACGCAGACCCAGTATTTCGTGGGCAACCAGGATGGGCGCGTGGCAATCTTCAAGGGCGTTTCACAGGACCTGGGTCCACTGAAACTCTCGCATGTTGACACTGTCACCGAGATTCCCCTTGATTCCCTTCCCGAGTACACGCAACAGCGCATTGATTCGGCACTCCCGGCACGGGACCTGGCACATGCCCAGACAATTGTCGGGGAGCTGCTGGTGACGGCCAAGCAACGCTGCCCGGTGGTTGTTCCGGAAAACCCGGGTGAGGCCGGCACCCTTCCGATCCTGCCCCCTTACTGTCAGGAGATCAGACCGTGAGCGAGCTGGAAACCGCGCCCGTCCCCCGGCGCAACATGGAATTGCTGCTGCTGCTGCTGGCCCTCGGTGTAGCCATGGGTGCCTACTATATGGTGGGCATCAACAGTGATGCCGGGCTTAGCCAGGAATTCATCTCACAGGGCCTGGTCCTCGCCGGGCTTGCCATGGTTTTCCACGTGTTCCTGCGCATCTGGGCAAAATATGCCGATCCGGTAATACTTCCTGTGACTGTTGCCCTCAATGGCATAGGCCTGGCCATGATCCACCGGATCGACCTGGCCCGCAACGATGACCAGGCATTCCGCCAGATCCTCTGGACCGGGGTGGCGATGGCCGTGGCCTGTGTGACCTTGTGGGCCATCCGCGACCACCGGGTGCTGCGTCGCTTCACCTACATCGCCTTGGCGGTCTCAGTCCTGTTGTTGCTGCTGCCCCTGATCCCGGGGGTCGGCGTGGTGCTTAACGGCGCCCGGATCTGGGTGCATTTCTTCGGCCTGTCCTTCCAGCCCGGCGAACTGGCCAAGATCACGCTGGCCATATTCTTCGCCGGTTATTTGTCCTCGAACCGGGAACTGATCCTTCTGGCAGGCCGAAAAATCGGTCCACTGCAGCTGCCCCGGTCTCGGGACCTCGGCCCCATGGTCGTGGCGTGGCTGGTAAGCATCGGGGTGTTGGTCGTCCAGCGCGACCTCGGCTCCTCCATACTCTTCTTCGGTCTTTTCATGGTGATGATCTACGTCGCCACCGCCCGCGTGAGCTGGATCGTCATCGGAACAATGATGTTGGTCGGCGGCGGAACATTTGCCTACCTGACCATGAGTCACGTGACCCGGCGCATCGATGGTTGGCTCAACGCCTTCGATCCCGACATCTACCACGCCAGCGGCGGCAGCCGGCAGATCGTCGAGGGCCTCTTTGGGCTCGCGAACGGCGGACTGATGGGCACCGGCCTGGGCAACGGCACCCCCTATATGGTTCCCCTGGCCAACAGCGACATGATCGTCGCCTCGCTGGGCGAAGAACTTGGGCTCATCGGCCTGACCGCCATCGTCCTGCTCTACCTGATCCTGGTGAGCCGCGGCATGCGTGCTGCCCTCGGATCGCGAGACACCTTCGGCAAGCTGCTGGCCACGGGCCTTTCCTTCACCATTGGGTTGCAGTGCTTCGTGGTCATTGGCGGAGTCACGCGCCTGATCCCGCTCACGGGGCTCACCACGCCGTTCATGGCCGCCGGCGGCTCGTCCCTGCTCTCGAACTGGATCATTGTCGCTTTGCTGTTGTTGATTTCGCATAATTCCCGCCGCCCCATGCTTTCAGGGGTCTCGGCCACGGCAGAGGTGGCCACCAAGGCGCCGCGTCGTTCCCCGGGCCTGCTCTGGCCGCGAAAGGAGTCCCAGCGATGAACCAAGCCATCCGCAACACCTGGATCGCCGTCATGCTGCTGTTCGTGCTGTGCCTCGGCGCGCTGAGCTACGTCCAGTTCCTGGCATCGGAGGACCTCAACGACAATGCGCTGAACAAGCGCCAGCTCTTCAGTGAATTCGACCTTCCGCGCGGCGCCATCCTGGTTGACGGCAAGCCCATTGCCGAGTCCGAACCCTCCGAAGGGCAGTTCAAATACCAGCGCGTCTACACCGATCCGGAACTTTATTCCCACCTGACCGGCTTCTATTCGCTGGCCAACGGTTCAACGCAACTCGAATCGGTGATGAACGAGGAATTGACCGGCCAAAGCCAGGACCAGTTCTTTGACCGCATGATCAACCTCTTCTCAGGCAAGGCAACCGAGGGCGCCTCGGTCGAGCTCACCATCGACGGAGAGCTGCAGGAGTTCGTCTACGACCTGATCCCCGACGGAACCCTCGGAACCATCATTGTGTCGGAGCCCAAGACCGGGAACATTCTGGCCATGGCGTCCAAGCCCAGTTATGACACCAACAAGCTGGCGGTGCACAGCTCCGGCCAGGCCGCCGCGAACATGAAGGAACTTCTGACGGTTCCGGGCCTGAGCCCGTACCGCAACCCGGCCATTGGGAACCTCACGGCCCCGGGATCCACCTTCAAGATCTTCGACATGGTCGCGGCCCTGGAATCGGGGGAGTACAAGGCAGACACGGTCCTGAAAAACCCCTCGAGCGTGACCCTCCCAGGAACAAGAACGCCCTTGAACAACTTCTTCGGCGGCAATTGCGCGGCGATTCCGGAGGCGACTTTCGCCGACATCGTGGCGCAAAGTTGCAACACCCCGTTCGTCGGCATCAGCGAGAAACTGGGCAGGGAGCCATTTGAGGATGTCACCGAGCGCTTTGGTTTCGGCCAACAGCTGGAGATCCCCATGCGCGTGGTACCCAGCGTTTTCCCTGCCGAGTTGAACCCGGCGGAACTTGGCCAGTCGGTCATCGGCGAATTCGATGTGAAGGCCACGGCACTGCAAATGAACATGGCTGCCATGGGCATTGCAAACGACGGGGTGATCATGCAGCCGAACCTGGTCAAGCAGGTCATCGCCCCGGACCTGCGGGTGCTGGCGGAAAACGAGCCCAAGGAATTCAGCACCGCGACCAGCAAGGAGATCGCCGACCAGGTGACCGACATGATGCGCGGCCCCGTCAAGAAGGGCACCGCTGTCCGGGCGCAGGTACCGGGTCTGGATATTGCCGCGAAGACCGGCACCTCGGTGCTCAAGGACAACAAGGTGAACTCCTGGATCACCGGGTTCGCCCCGGCGGACGACCCCCAGGTCGCCGTGACGATTGTGTTTGAAAAGATTGATTTCAAGACTGGTTCCTCGTTGACCAGTCCCAACCTGAAGAAGATTCTAGAGGCGGTGTTCAACCAGTGAGGCCAATTTCCGGTATCACCCTGGGCGGTCGATACAAGTTGACCGACCGTATTGCCATTGGTGGCATGGGTGAGGTGTGGAGGGCCAGGGATCAGGTCCTTGGCCGCCTGGTGGCGATCAAGATCCTGAAGGAGGAATACACCGGCGATCCCGGCTTCCTCCAGCGTTTCCGGGTCGAGGCCCGTCACACCGCCCTGCTGAACCACAATGGCATAGCCAGCGTTTTTGACTACGGCGAGGAAGAGGGATCCGCCTACCTGGTCATGGAACTGGTGCCCGGACAGCCGCTGTCCACCATCATCGAGCGCGAACGGGTGCTCTCGCCCGACCGCACCCTGTCGATCATTTCGCAGACAGCCAAGGCACTTGCCGCTGCACACGTGCAAGGCCTGGTGCACCGCGACGTCAAGCCCGGAAACCTGTTGATGCTTCCCGACGGCCGCGTGAAGATCACCGACTTCGGCATTGCCCGCATCGCCGACCAGGTTCCGCTTACGGCAACCGGGCAGGTCATGGGAACGGCCCAGTATCTTGCCCCGGAACAGGCCACGGGCCAGCAGGCCACCGGCAGCTCGGACATCTACGCGCTGGGGGTGATCGGCTACGAGCTTTTGGCCGGGCGTCGCCCGTTCACCGGCGAGTCCCAGATCGCGATCGCCTTGGCCCAGGTCAATGACACGCCGCCGCCGTTGCCGGAGAACATCCCTGTGCCGGTCCGTTCGCTGGTGATGTCGATGCTTGCCAAGGACCCGTCAGACCGGCCGGCCGATGCAGATTCGCTGGCCGTGGCCGCAGACGCCATCCGCGCCGGCAACCCGGAGACGGCAACACTTGCCGTGCCCGGAATGCTGCTCTTTTCGGGATCGGATGCCGCCACCCAGGCCATCAACCACGCCCCGGTGACCCGCGGGAACGAAACCGTTGCACTGCCCCCTGTCGACCCGACAGTGGCGGCCCCCGCCCCCATCACCAACGCCCTGCCGCAGGTCCCTGTAGAGGGATCGGGAAGCGGTGATGCCGATTCCTTCATCGGCGCCTCGCAGCAATGGGAAGAGGAATCCGCCGGCAACTACGATCAGGACCTTGCTGACAGTCGGACCCCGGAAAAGAAGAACCGCAACCCCTGGACCATTCCGTTGATTGCGTTGATCGTCCTGGTTCTCCTTGCTGTCCTCGGTGCCTGGTTGCTGCCCCTGCTGACCGGCTCCAACGATCCGGAAACCAGCCAGAGTCCCAGCAACAGCATCTCTGCGGAATCAAGCACAACCAGCAGCGAGGCGACCTCGGAGACACCTTCCGAGACCCCGTCGCCGACGCCTACCCCCACGCCGACGCGTTCGACTCCACCCCCGGTCACCACGGTGGCCGTGCCCAACCTCTTCAGCATGGATGGTGAACAGGCGGCGGCGGCCTTGCGTGAATTGGGCTTGACGCCGAACGAAGGCGAAGCCCAGGAAAGCAACCTGGTGGCCGGCACCGTGATCGACCAGAGCCCACGCGTTGGAGTGAAGGTCGAGCCTGGCACAACCATCACCTACATCCTGTCGCTTGGCCCCGCGGAGCCCACGCCCACCCCGACGCCTTCTCCGACGCCTACTCCGTCAGAAACCCCCAGCGAAACTCAGACAAGTCCTTCGGCGGACGTCGAGACCAGTGAAACCTCCACCTCGTCGCCGGCCGCAGAGGCCAGCCGCACCGCCTCTTCCCCGGGCCTGCCCGGGGCAACCAACTAGATGATGGTGTTATTACAGTGACCGAGGAACGAATTCTCAACGGCCGCTATGTCGTAAGGGAGCTCATTGGACGCGGCGGCATGGCCGACGTTCACCTGGGTGTTGACCAGATCTTGGGGCGCAAGGTCGCCATCAAGCTGCTCCGGGCCGAAATGGCGCGCGATCCCATGGTCCAGGCGCGCTTTCGGCGCGAAGCCAAGGCCGTGGCAGGCCTGAATCACCCCAACATCGTTTCCGTCTTCGACACTGGAGAGGAAAAGCAGGAATTTTCCGGTTCAACCGTTGAACTGCCCTTCATCGTGATGGAGTACGTCCGCGGACGCACCCTGCGGGACCTCATCAAGTCCGGGGAAATGACCACCGAGCTGGCCATCAAGTACGTCCTGGGCGTGCTCGAGGCTTTGTCGCACTCCCATTCCATGGGAATCGTGCACCGTGACATCAAGCCGGCAAACATCATGGTCACAGAACGGGACGACTTGAAGGTCATGGACTTCGGCATTGCCCGGGCCTTGGCAGATTCTTCCAGCACCATGACCCAGACACAGACCGTGGTGGGGACCGCCCAGTACCTGTCACCCGAGCAGGCCCGCGGGGAGGCCGTCGACGCCCGCACCGATTTGTATTCCACCGGTTGCCTGCTCTATGAAATGTTCACCGGACGGCCACCCTTCACGGGGGATTCGCCGGTCGCGGTTGCCTATCAGCACGTGGGCGAGTATGCCCCGGCCCCCAGCACGCTGGTGCAGGACCTGGACCCCATCTTTGACGCCGTGGTGCTCAAGGCCCTGGCCAAGGACCGTGAGGACCGTTACGCGGACGCCACGGCGTTTGCCGCGGCACTGAACAACGCCCGCCAGGGAATTGCGTTGGCCCCGGAGGAACTCACCGCACCCATGCCGCAGTCGCAGGCGAACGGGGGAAACCTGGCTTCCGTTGCGCCCTTTGCCGCACCAGCAGCGGCCTTCCCCCCGTCAAGCCCCGACAGCGCCGCGGCAATCTCGGTCAACCAGACCGGATACCTGGAACCGGTCGGTCGAGACGACCACTGGGAAACTCCGCCGATCTGGGAACAGAACCTGCAGCGCGAGCTCAATGAGCATCGTGCCAGGTCCAAGCGCAACTGGACCGTGGCGATTTCGCTGGTCCTGGTCCTGGCCCTGGCGGTTTCCGGACTGTTCTTCTTCAACTGGATGCGCGCGGAGGCCGAACGCAACGCACCTGTCGCAATCCCCGCGCTGGGGGAAATGACACAAGAGAAGGCGGAAGCAACCCTCACGCAGCTGCAGCTGGTGCCGAAGGTCGAACCGGTCTTCGACGACAAGATCGATTCCGGCCTGGTCGTGGAGTCCGATCCGGCCGCTTCCAGGGAAGTCCGCAAGGGCACCACGGTGCGGCTGATGGTCTCGAAGGGGCCGGAGGCCCGCGTCCTGCCCGAGAGCCTGGCGGGACAATCCGAGGCAGGTGCCCGCCAGGTATTACAGGACCTGGGATACGAGATCGGCATGGTTTCCCGTGTCAACCATCCCTCGATACCCTCCGACTGGCTGGTGAACACGGAGCCGAAGCTGGGCAAGAAGGTCAAGGTCGGCACCAAGATCGATTTGGTCACGTCCACGGGCATGGTCAACGTTCCACAGCTCATTAATCTCACGGTTCCCGAGGCCACCAAGCTGCTTGAGGATCCCGACATCGGGCTGGGAATCACGACCACCGAGGAAGCCACCGCGGCGGCTGAACCGGGCACGATCATCGACCAGCTCCCCACCAGCGGATCGCCCACTCCGCAGGGTGGCACCGTGAGCGTCGTGGTTGCCGTGAAACCCGAGGAACCAACCCCGAGCGACCCCGCCACGAAATCTCCCAGCACCCCGGGGGAATCCACCGGCTCCACGCCGACCCCCACGCCAACGGAAACCTCCAGCAAGGGCAAAGGCAACGGAAACGGCAAGGGCCAGGGCCAGGACCAGGGACTTCCGCTCCCGGTACTCCCGGTGCCAAGCCCCTAGCCCGCCGGAGATCACCGCAAGGTGGATGAATCGACAAAGGGTGCCGTGTTGCCGAAGAGAAATCTTCGGCAACACGGCACCCTTTTTGTTGAGGTGTCTTAAACGCCGGCTTCGCGGATCAGCGGACTCAGCGTTGATGCGTGCTGCGCGGCGCCGGTCAGGCCGAGAGATTCCAGCCAGTTCCCCAGCATTTGGTAGCCTCCCTCGGTGAGGACAGACTCTGGATGGAACTGCACGCCCCAGAGGGGTGCGTTTCGGTGCGCCAGGCCCATGATGATGCCGTTTTCCGTCTCAGCGGTGATCGACAGGATCTCGGGAATGCTGGCGCGCACTGCCGCCAGCGAATGGTAACGGGTGGCAGTGAACGGGCTGGGTATGTGGGCAAAGATCGGGTGCCCGGTGTGGACAACGGGAGATGTCTTGCCGTGCATGAGCTCCTGCGCGTGCGTGACCACACCGCCATAGGCCTCTGCCAGGGCCTGGTGTCCCAGGCAGACCCCGAGCATGGGCTTCATCTGCGCACCGCACCACTGGATCACCTCGATGCAGACGCCGGCTTCGGCAGGGGTGCCGGGGCCGGGGGAGACCAGGACTCCGTCTCGGGCCTCGGCCAACTCGATGACCTCCGCCACGGAGAGGTCGTCGTTCCGGATCACCGTGGTTTCCGCGCCAAGCTCTTGCAGGTAACCCACCAGGGTGTATACGAAACTGTCATAGTTGTCGATCACCAGGATCTTGGGGGTGGTCACAGCAGCATCAGGCCAATCGTTGATTCGGTCCACGGACTGTACTGGCTCAGCCACGGGAAGACATATGTCATGAGCAATAATACGACGCCTGCGATCAGCGCCGCCGCCAGGATGACGCGGGACCACAGCGGTCCGGGGAGTTTGGAGAAGATCCATGCATACATGTGTGGTGTTCCTAGTTTTCCATCGTCTTTTTCACCAGGTTGGCGATTTCCGGCGGGGGTCCTGCATCTGCCGGACGCCAGGACTCCAGTTCCGCATAGGCGATGATGCGCATCCGGGTGGTGAATGGCGGATGGCAACTGGTCAGCGTCAGAGTGGAAGCCGTCGGATCGACACCGGGCTGGTTAGGAACAGGCAGGAGCACCTCGCTCTGCGAGGGGTGAACGATCTCGGTGTCGCGCCACTCGTAGGTGTAGAACCCCTTGCGCGTCTGGAGATAGATCTTGTCTCCGTCCTGGAATTTGTCGATGTTCCAGAACACCTGGCCATGGGTCTGGCGGTGGGCGGCAACGGCAAAGTTTCCGGGCTCGCCCGGGGCCTGCGTCTGGGGATAGTGGCCGATGCCGACGGTGTTGAGCACATCCATTCCGACACCGTTGGTCACCGGCTGGGCGAAGTCCTTGCCGAATCTCGGGATGTAGAAGATCCCGAAGGTTTCCCCATCGGGGATCTCGGTGATCGGCGCGGGACCGAAATCTTTATCCGCAATTGCCGGCGCACTCAACGCGTCGGTTCCCCCGTCCGTCAGATCCTGGACGAATTCCGAGGTCAGCTGGGATTGCGTGCGACCGGCATCGATGTTGGTCCACCATAGTTCCCAACCGACGAAGAGCAACATAACGATTCCGAGCGTGATGAGGACTTCGCCAAATATCCCCATGAGTCGCTGGCCGGCCGTGGCTTTGGCCCGCGTCCGCAATGCGGATCGTGTCATGCGAACTTCCCTCACTGTCACTTGGAGCATCGGGAAACCCTGTGACGTCCAGTTTGAGCGGATAGTATTGGATGTAAGCGTGGCGGTGAGGAGAAAACCTCGCCGACACACAGTGACCAGCCTACCGTTCGGACACGTACTCGTTGGATCGTGTCGGCGCCCTGAAGACTCTAGGAGCAGCAATGCCTGAATCCAAGACACGTCGGAAAAACCGCAAGCCACATGACGGCGACCATTCCCAGACCTATGACAAGCCGTTGCCCAAGTGGTACAAACCGGTCATGTTCGGCCTGATGATCCTCGGGCTGGTCTGGATCATGGTCTACTACATTTCCCAGACCGTGCTTCCGATCCCCGACATCGGCGGCTGGAACATCGTGATCGGATTTGGCGTGGCCATGATTGGTTTCTTCATGACCACGGGGTGGCGCTAGCTCACGGCCTTCGGACCGACGATGCAGCCAACCAACCCAATCATTAGCAGGGCATTGACCACGCTGAAGGTCTCACCGCCGAAGACCATGCCGTAGGCCACCGCAAGGCTGGCCCCGATTCCCGCCCACACTGCGTAGGCGGTTCCCGTGGGGATCTCCTTCATTGCCCAAGCCAGGCCGGCCGTGCTGAGAAGGATGCCCACAGCGAAAACCACGGTGGGTACGAGCCTGGTGAATCCCTCGGAGGCTCCCAAGGCAACTGCCCAGACCGCCTCAAAGAGACCGGAGATGACAAGTACTATCCACGACACGTCGTCAGCACCGATTCCTTTCGGTGCCCGTCTTGTCGCTGTCCGGGTACGGTTCCCTCGTCCGGGGGCGCCGGTGCGCTCTGGACGGCCTAGCAATGTGCGTGGGCCCGAAAACGCACCGTTCAAACCAACTTCCAGAAAGGCATGCCAGTCCCCATGCTTCGCCCCGATCTCACCCCAGGTTCTTCCTCCGTTGCCGCCGCGCCAAAATTATCACCCAAGCGCCTGTACGGATTGCTGGCTGTCGCCGAAATGGTGACCTGGGCGTTGCTGATCATCTCCATGGTCATCAAGTATGGATTTGGGCCGGAAATCTACGTCCGCATTTTTGGAATGGTCCACGGCGTGGTTTTCATCGCCTACGGCCTGGTGACGCTCTTTGTCTGGGCCAATGAGCGCTGGAGTGTGACCCGTGGCGTGCTGGGCTTGGTCTCGGCGGTCGTTCCCTTTGCCAC
Source organism: Paeniglutamicibacter sp. ZC-3 (assembly GCF_025847175.2). NCBI lineage: Bacteria > Bacillati > Actinomycetota > Actinomycetes > Micrococcales > Micrococcaceae > Paeniglutamicibacter > Paeniglutamicibacter sp. ZC-3. Next base: position 69,398 of record NZ_JAOYTG010000017.1, read on the forward strand.
TCTGCCATTCGAACGGGCAATGCTGCGCCGGGGGCTGCTCAGTGACACTTGGCGGCTGGCACCTGGCGGGGAAGCACCACAGGGGCCCATCGAGAAACTGCAGGCAACGGCACTACGCAGCCCCTGGCTGGCGGCAGCTGTTGGTCTAGTCGCGGTCGCTGCCATCACAGCAGCACTTCTGGTCATCGGTCCTCCCGGCGGGACAAGCTAGAGCCGTTCAGGATCCGAGGTGGACCACGGATCGCATTCCTGCCGGAAAACTCAAAATTCCTGGCGCAGGCCGGCGGCCCCCGCAGCATCCAGCACCAGACCGGTGAGCAGATCCAGTGCCACGGAGGGAACCTTCCACCGCTGCCAGTAAAGAGCGACATCGCTTGTCCACGCCTCGTTGATGCATACCAGCGATCCGTCACGAGGATCCTGGACCTCTGGGATCATGCCCCAACCCAACGACGCGACCACGGCTGCCACGTACATCCTCGAGTCCGGCACGAAGTGCTCCGCAGGCGCTTCGGCGATCCGCTTGCCCACGACCTTTCGGAGCAGCGCCCGTTGCAAGTCATCGGTCCGATCAAAACTCACCATTGGCGCAAACGCGAGCTCGGCCCCTGGATCGACACCCGGGAGCCAGCGATCCATGAAATCTGCACTGGCCATGGCTCGATAGCGCATGGTTCCCAGATACACCGAAGAGCATCCCTGCACGGGGTTGCTTTTCGTCGTCACCGCTCCCATGACCTGTCCCGATCGAAGCAAGGCGGTGGAATGGGACTCGTCATGGCGCAGGATCTCGCAGTCCATGACGTCTTGGGCAGCCAAGCCTCCAAGAACCGGTGCGAACCAACCGGCCAGCGAATCGGCATTCACGGCAATGCTGAGTTCCGTTCGACGGGGTACACGGTCGGGCGTTGCGTCCAATCCGAGTGAGCGATGCGCCTCCGTGGACAGCATTTGGATCTCCCTAGCCAAACGAAGCAGCACGTCCCCACTGCCGGTGGTGCGAATCGGTCGCGAACGAATGAACAGCACGCTGCCTGCCCGTTTTTCCAGGGCTTTGAGACGCTGGCTGACGGCCGACGGGGTGATGTTCAGGTGTCCTGCCGCTCGCTCCAGGGTTCCGGCGTCGATCACGGCCTTGAACGTTTGTAGTTGCTCCGTGGAAAAGTCCATAGTTAGAAATCCTAATGGACCCTAAGAATCTTTAGCTCGACACGTCTTTGCTGGTTCGCCTAATCTCGATTGGTGATCTTCATTCCCTTTATATCCGGTCTGGCCACTGGCCTCTCCTTGATAGTTGCCATTGGTGCCCAAAATGCGTTCATCCTGCGACAGGGGATCCGAAAGGAACATGTCGGCCTTGCCGTGTTGATTTGCCTCGTCTCGGATGCCGTCCTGATTTTTGCCGGGATCGCCGGACTGGGCGCCCTGCTGTCGATCGCCCCGTGGTTTATTGACGTGGCCCGGATCGGTGGAGCCACTTTCTTGCTCGTTTATTCCTTCTTCGCTGCCCGGCGGGCCCTCAGCCCGCGGGGGATGGACACAAGCGCATCGACGCCGCCAACCCCGCGGCGCACTGCCGTCCTGACGGCGCTGGCCTTGACTTGGCTCAACCCGCATGTCTACCTCGATACGGTCATTCTCCTCGGCTCGATAGCCGCAGCCCAAGGCGACCCTGGGCGCTGGGTCTTTGGCACGGGCGCGACGCTAGCCAGCATTCTCTGGTTCGTCGGCTTGGGTTTTGGGGCACGCTACTTGCGCGGGTTCTTTGCCAGTCCCCGATCCTGGCGCATCCTAGATGCCGTCATCGCGACGCTCATGGCAGTACTGGCCATTTCGCTGCTGTTCCCGCTCATTGGCTGAGAACGGGTTGGAGCCCCGCCGCGCATCGTAGTTATTCAACGGGCCCGGACGATCTTTCGATACATCGTTCCCTGCCGAACCAGCTCAAACCCCAAGAGTCGGTACAGCCCCGCCGCACCGGTTGGGCTTTGCGCGTCCACCGACAGGTCCACCTTTGCATACCCGGCGTCGAATGCCGTCTGAACAGCCTTAGAGAGCGCCCAAGCCGCATACCCTCGTCCGCGTGAGGAACGTGCCGTACCCACGCGAGATATGTACAGTTCTCCCGGCACCCATTCGGCCGCCAAGACGTAGCAGAGAGCGGTGGTCGGAACCGAGCCGCCGTCCGCTTGCAGCAGCACCTGGGAGTAAGCTCCCCGGAAGGAACGGGATCCGGTCATGGCCGCCCATTCCTTGACGCTCTTCGGGGTCGAGCCCCAATGATCGGCGAAGGCCTCATTGTCCAGGAGCCGAACCGACTCGGACGAGCTGGGAGAGTATGCGACCAGCCGCGCGTCGCCATAGGCCGCCACAGGGCGTCCCCGGGGCCTGAAACTGCCAGGCAACACGGACATGTCCTGGAAATAGCGTGCCGGCTCGTACCCCCTGCTCCTGGCCATGGCGCCAGCACCATGGCCTGGGGCATTCCCCCACACATCGATGGTGAAGTCGATCTTGGGGAGTCGTTCCGCCATCTTCTCCGCTGCCCTTGATTCAAGGGTGTCCATGATTCCGGACCCGTGGCCGCGACGGCGGTACTCGGGCGCAATGCCCCCGTCGATGGAAACCCGCCCACGGCCGTCGCGCAGCTGCTCACCGAGGCGGAGCTGACCGAACCCGATCATGGCATCGCCGTCCCAGAGTCCAATCGTGTCTTGTAGGGGGTCCACGCCAGGTTCGTCCAGTTCCTCTGCCAGATCCTCGACTTCGTAGAATTCCCCGGTTTCATCGAACGCTGCCAAGCGGTTGGTCAAGGCTGCCCACGCAGCGACATGCTCGGGGTGGATCCAATCCTGGCGCATGGGGACTCTCCGGTATGGGGATGCACCCGGTGGGTGCGGAAGCCTGATGAGCACCATTTTTGCAGTTTTCCCCCACTAATCACAGGGCGAAGTGGGCGGGGGAGTAGACGCGAAACTTAGTAACATGCTGTGCACGAAAGTTATCCACAGGTGGGGACAAAGCTGTGGGTTCAACCTTTTGGACCGCCAGTTTCGCGGTTTGGGCGGTCTTGCGGGGTGTGAATTACATGTGCGTAAGTTATTAACACTGTGGATAAGCCGTGTGGACAACGGACGGCAAACCCTCCTCGAAGTGCCCGGATTTCCGCGCAATCTCACGAATTCGGTTAAATTTTCGACAAGTACGCTCTGCTGGACCTCCGAATCGGATCCCCAACACTTCACAGGTTGTGCACTAAGTTATCCACAGGTGTGGATGAAATTGTGAATACTTGCCAAAAACTATCCACAAACGAGACGGACCGGCGTCAGCGCGGGCGCTTGAGCCGGACCGTCTCTTATGAATTACATGGTTGTGAGTTATTAACAATGTGGATAACCCATGTGGACAACTTTTATGGCCAGCGGTCCTATTTGGCTGTCAGAGTCGAATGTTTGCGGCACCGTAAAAAGTCAGCGCACATAGCAACAGAATCAACAATGCAGTGCCGGCCCACTGCATCAGGGCCTGCTGCTTTCCCTTGGGCGCGTGGGCCATGACGGCTGCCGTTGCAGCACCTACCACCAGCCCGCCCACGTGGGCCTCCCATGCGATACCAGGGATGATGAAGCCGATGGCCAGGTTGATCGCAATCAAGATGACGATCTGCATGGTTTGGACTCCGCGTGCGCGGAGGAGCACAAACATCGCGGCGAAGAGCCCGAACACCGCACCGGAGGCACCCAGAACGGGAACCCGTGGATCGGTGATCAAGAGCACGGCGACGGAGCCGCCAAGACCGGAGGCTAGGTACAGGGCCAGGAAGCGCAGCCGCCCCAGCATCGGTTCCAGCACACGTCCGCAGATGTACAGCGCGTACATATTGAAGGCAATGTGCCCAATGAAAGTCGTGGAGTGGGCAAAGATCGAGGTGAGCATGCGCCACGGCTCAGGTTCCAGATACGGGCTGGTGTACAGCCCTGCGTACACAACGTAGTCACTGAAGTCGCGCAGTATCATTTGCAGGGCGAAGACGACCACGTTAATGGCGATCAACACATAAGTCACCAAGGGGCGGCCGTCCGTCGCCTTGCCGCCGAAGACCGTACGGGTGCTTGGCAACTGCTTGTTGGCCTCGCGCACGCAGTCCACGCACTGGGTTCCTACCGCCGCCGTGACTTGGCATTCGGGGCAGGCCGGACGCAAGCAGCGTTGGCAGGTGACATACGAAATCCGGTCGGGGTGCCTAGGGCAGACGGGTGCCTGCGCGGCCTGGTTCGGGTTGGACAGTCCATACGACATGGAATCGATGCTCCTGGGTAAGTACGTTCGTTGCCCCGTTGCCACGGGACGGTTACAGGCCCGGCGGTCCACGCGCCGGGACCGGGTATGCGCACGTTGCAAGACGTGCGTGCGGGGCAGAAGCAAAAGGCCCCATCCATCCGTCCCGCCGCCGTCCCTCACCTTGCAGAGCGAGGTGAGGGACGATGCGGCGGGGCGGCCGATGGAGCCTTCGACGGTTAAAGGCGCATGAACCGCGCCCGGATCACGTGCCTAGAGCGCGGTGACGTCGATGCTGCTGATGGAGACGTCTTCGAGCGGCTTGTCGCGGCCGTCGGTCGGAACGACGTTCAGCTGGTCAACGAGCTTGCGCGAAGCTTCGTCGGTGACATCGCCGAAGATGGTGTGCTTGCCCTGCAGCCAGGTGGTCGGGATCGAGGTGATGAAGAACTGGGAACCGTTGGTGCCCTGGCCCATCTGGATACCTGCGTTGGCCATGGCCAGCTTGTAGGGCTCGCGGAAATCAAGCTCGGGATTGATTTCGTCGTCGAAGCGGTAGCCCGGTCCGCCGGTGCCCTGGCCCAGCGGGTCGCCGCCCTGAATCATGAAGTCGGAGATGATGCGGTGGAAGATCGTGCCGTTGTACAGCGGGGTGTTGACCTTCTCCTCGCCGGTGCGCGGGTCGGTCCAGGTCTGTTCGCCGGTGGCCAGGCCCACGAAGTTTTTCACGGTCTTGGGGGCGTGGTTGCCAAAGAGGTTTACGACGATGTCGCCCAAGTTGGTGTGGATGGTGGCTGTATGCGTTGGGATTGCAGTCATACAGTCATTCTTCCATGAGCGCTCTAACCGCTGTTGCGAATGGCTACGCGTTCAGTGAACACGGCCACACGATTGTTTATATGCCGGTCAGGTAATGGCTGTAAGCCAAGCGTAGGTCGTAGGCTAGGACGAAGCTTACGAAACGATCGAAGGGGTTCACTGTGAAGTCAGAACGTATTGCTCGAGACTTTGGTGAAAGTGTTGCCACTGGTGCCGAGCAGGCATTGGATTGGGCAGCTCCAAAGGTGGACACGGCCGTGAAGTGGGCCGTTCCTCGTATAGAAAAGGGCATCGAGACGGCGTCCCCGAAGATCCAGGAGAGCCTGAACTGGGCCGCCCACGAACTTTCGGAGACCGTCGCGCGGGTCAGTCCCATGATCCAGGAGTCCCTGGAGCGCGTGGGTCCACGACTCTCCGCGGCCATTGACGAAGCCACCCCCCGGGTCCAGAAGGCCGTTGATCGTGCCACTCCCGCGCTGAACGAGGCGCTCGAGAAGGCGACACCTGCCCTCACCCATGCGCGCAATGTCGTTCTCAACGATTACCTACCGGCGGCCAATGAAAAGATCGGCCAGGCGGCCGAATTCACCACGCGCAAGCTTGAGCAGGCCAGGGTCCCCGAAGCACTTCACCAGGTTTCCGAAAAACTCACGCCGCGTCCTGAAACCGTCGAACGTGTCCAGAACAGCGCAAGCGCTGCCGTGGGCCGAGTCAGCAAGGAGCTGAACAAGGTGCAGAAGCCTGCGAAGAAGAAAAAGGGATGGCTTGTCGTAGCCGTCATTGCCGCCGCGGGCGCAGCGGCCGTGGCTGCTTGGCGTGCCTCGAAGCCCATCGACGACCCGTGGAAGACCCCGGCACCGGTGGAACCGACCACCGTGCGCGCAAGCGGCCCGGTGGAAGTCCCCGCCAGCGTGGAGGAAGTCCGCGAAGAAGTGGCCGCATCGGCAGCCGCCGCCAAGGAGAACAGCTCAGCTCAAGCCGACGAAGCGGTGGCAGACAACAAGAAGCAGCTTTCCGAATCGGCTGAGGAAATTTCGGAGGCGGCCACCACCGCCAAGCACAAGGCAGAGGCAAGCCTGGACTCCAGCGAAGCAAGGGTCACCGAAGCCGAGGCTTCCACTGGGGACACCGCGCCAAAGCCGGGTCCCCGCACCAAGAAGTAGTTTCGGTCGGTCCCGGGACATCCGCAACGGATGCCCCGGGCAGACATAGAGCAACAGGGCAGCACGTGGTCTTCACTGCATCCGGCAACCCGGGATGCGATGGATCAGGTGGTGCCCTGTTCCTTTTTCAGCGGTTCCGCGAGGGCCTTGCTCTGGGCGTGCGCCTGTCCCCGCACGACAAAAAACAGGCCGACAAGGATTACCGCCAGCCCAAACACCGTTCCGGCCGGCAATATCTGCCCCAGGAACAATGCGGCCAGGAGGGCCGCCCCCGGGATTTCCAGCAAGATCAGGGTGGAAACGGTGAGCGGGCCCAGCGAACTCAGCAGATGGTTCAGGGCCGAATGCCCGAGGACCTGGGAGCAGAGAGCCAGTGCAAGGATGCCGATCCACCCATTGAGGTCGAATCCCCAGACCGGTTCGCCGGCCAGCAGGCACATTGCCAAGAGCAGGACAGAAGTCAGCCCGTAGCAGATGGTGGTGTAGGAACTGGTGCTCATGGTCGCGCGGGCCTTGGACCCCGCCAGAGTGTAAGCGGCGGCCAGGACGCCGCCTATGAGGGCCAGCCCGTCACCGATAAGTGCCTCCGTGCCCGACCCGATGTCGAATCCCGTGATCACCAGAACGCCGGCAAAAGCCAGCAGCACTCCCAGACCGACCCTCCAGCCATACCTTGTTCCGCGCAGGGATTGGAACAGCGCTATCCACGCCGCTTGCAGGCACACCAGTGCGGTGGATGCAGCGACGGTGGTCATTCGGATCGACGTCATGAAGAAGGCGAAATGCAGCGCAAGCGAGAGGGCGGCGAGGGCGCTCCATCCCCATTCCCGGCGGCGCAGCCGGCCGAAACCGCGCCGATCATTCACCAGTGCGGGCACGGCCATGACTGCAGTGCCTATGGCATTGCGCCACAAGGCCATGGAGAGGGCGGGAACGGCCGGGAACGCGGCAATGAGCGGCCCTGAAGCGGCAACTCCCAGGACGCCCACCAGGGCCAGTAGAAAGGTCACCTGCCCACTCTATGGTTACTCGTGCCGGGCCACCGAATGCGGGCAGCGGGGGAGCCGACAACCCCTAGAATTCAAGGGGCTGGCTGGGCGCGAGTGTTAAAGAATAAAAGACCCGGAACTTGCGTCCCGGGTCTTTTATTTCGGTGGAGACTAGGGGGGTCGAACCCCTGACCTGAAGCTTGCAAAGCTACCGCTCTACCAACTGAGCTAAGTCCCCGTATTTTGTTGTGCATCAACTTCTTGCATGGCAGGTTGCCCTGCCCCGGATTCAGGATACCTTATCGGTGCCCTGGCTCCAGGTGGCCTTTTCAGCCGTGGATCCCTTGTACTTACGATAACCAATAACGCCCGCGGCTACTGCCACCAACACCAGAAATTTCCGCATGGAGATTTCCTTTCACCTATCGTTCGGACGAGGGAATCCGTGGGCGTACCTGGACTTGAACCAGGGACCTCTTCGTTATCAGCGAAGCGCTCTAACCGCCTGAGCTATACGCCCTCTATGTTCCCGCCGGGAACGAGATAAAACTTTACCCGAGAAACCACCAAAGAAACAAATCGGCCCCCAAACGTCCCTTTATCAAGGGCGTTGGGGGCCGACTTTGGCGTGTTTCCGCGAATTAATCGTCGGTCAAGGTCACGCCAATGCCGCCAACCAGGGTCGACGAGAGGTTGTAAAGCACCGCTGAGAGCATCGACAGGGCCGTGAGTAATACCACATTCACCACGGCGATGATGGTGGCAAACGAGGCAACCTGGCCCAGCGATGCGATTTCCATCAAATCGAACCCGGTTTCGGAGCCGATAATTTCGCGCAGCAACCCGTTGATGGCCTCGAAGATGCCGGTCAGGTCAAGCACCGACCACAGGACGACGCTTGCAACGACGGTAACAATGCCAAGGGCGACCGAGAGCAGGAACGCCATCTTCAACACCGACCAGGGGTCGACCTTGGAAATGAGCAGGCGTGCCTTGCGGACCTTTGCCTTGGGTGCCGGGCGGACCAGCTGCTGTGGGCGTCCCTGTGCCGCGCCGGCGGGTCGCGGTGCGCCGGGACGTGGTGCCCCGGGGCGGGGTGCGCCTGCCGGGCGCTGCGCTGCCGAGGGCTTGGGCGCGGTTCCTGGCCGGGGCGCACCGGCGGGGCGCTGTGCCCCTACGGGTGCCTGTCGTGGCGGTGCGGGACGGGTACCACCAGTGCCGCCCGCCGGGCGGGGCGTATTCGGGGTGCTCACGCGTTACCTCCGTCGTTGGTGGCCTCGTCGTCGTGCCCAAGGTTTTCCTCGGTTCCTGCCGGGTTTTCATCACCCGGAAGGGCCTCGGAGGCCGTTTCTTGTGTCTTTTCCGCGTTCAACGGTACTGCATCTTCCTCGGCGTTCTCTCCGAGGCCGCGCTCGGTGTTCTTCGCGACGGCGATGATGCGGTCCTTCTTGTCCGGCTTGGCAAAGATGACGCCCATGGTGTCGCGGCCCTTGGCGGGAACCTGCGAAACGTCCGAGCGGACCACCTTGCCGCCCTCCATGACCACCAGAACCTCGTCCTCATCGTGGACAATCAGCGCGCCGACGAGGTCGCCGCGGTCCTCGGCGAGCTTGGCTACCTTGATGCCGATGCCGCCGCGGGACTGCACGCGGTATTCATCCACGGAGGTGCGCTTGGCGTAGCCGCCCTCGGTGACGACAAACACATAGGAATCGTCGGTGACCACGTCGGCGGCCAGCAATTCGTCTTCCTCGCGGAACTTCATGCCGGTGACGCCGCTGGTCGCGCGTCCCATGGGGCGCAGTGCCTCGTCGGTGGCGGTGAAGCGCACCGACTGCCCCTTGCGGGAAACGAGCATCATGTCGTCGGTCTCGCTGATCAATTGCGCGGAGACGAGTTCATCGCCCTCGCGCAGGTTGATGGCAATGACCCCGGCGGTGCGATTGGTGTCGTAGTCGGACAGGCGGGTCTTCTTGACCAGACCGTTGCGGGTGGCGAGCACCAGGTACGGGGCCTGCTCGTAGTTGCGCAGGTCCAGGACCTGGGCGATGCGCTCGTCGGGCTGGAAGGCCATCACGTTGGCCACGTGCTGGCCCTTGGCGTCGCGTCCGGCCTCGGCCAGTTCGTAGCACTTGGTGCGGTAGACGCGGCCGTGGTTGGTGAAGAAGAGCAGCCAGTCGTGCGTGGTGGTGACGAAGAAGTGCTCCACCACGTCGTCGCCGCGCAGCTGTGCGCCCTTGATGCCCTTGCCGCCGCGGTGCTGCGAGCGGTAGTTGTCGCTCCGGGTGCGCTTGACGTAGCCGCCGCGGGTGATGGTGACGACCATTTCCTCTTCGGGGATCAGGTCCTCGACGCTCATGTCGCCGTCGTAGCCCATCAGCACCTTGGTGCGCCGGTCATCGCCGTGCTTCTCGACGATCTCGGCGAGTTCCTCGGAGATGATGGTGCGCTGGCGCTGCGGGTCCGCGATGATGACCTTGAACTCGGTGATCATCGTTTCGAGTTCCGCGTGGCGGTCCTGGATCTTCTGGCGTTCCAGGGCGGCCAGGCGGCGCAGCTGCATGTCGAGGATCGCACGGGCCTGGAGCTCATCGATGTCCAGCATTTCCATCAGCCCGTCGCGCGCGGCCTCGGTGGTGTTGGAGCGGCGGATCAACGCGATGACCTCGTCCAGGGCGTCCAGGGCCTTGAGCAGGCCGCGCAGGATGTGCGCTTCCTCCTCGGCCTTGCGCAGGCGGAACTGGGTGCGCCGGATGATGACTTCCATCTGGTGCGTGACCCAGTGGCGGATGAACGCGTCCAGCGAGAGGGTGCGCGGCACCCCGTCGACGATGGCGAGCATGTTCGCGGAGAAGTTGGACTGCAGCTCGGTGTGCTTGTAGAGGTTGTTCAGCACCACCTTGGCCACGGCGTCGCGCTTGAGCACGATGACCAGGCGCTGGCCGGTGCGGCCACTGGTCTCGTCGCGCAAATCGGCGATGCCGGAGATCTTGCCGTCCTTGACCAGCTCGGCGATCTTCACCGCCAGGTTGTCAGGGTTGGCCTGGTAGGGCAGCTCGGTGACGACCAGGCAGGTACGGCCCTGGAGCTCCTCGACGGAAACCACGGCGCGCATGGTGATGGAGCCGCGGCCGGTGCGGTAAGCATCTGCAATGCCCTTGGTGCCCAGGATCATGGCGCCGGTGGGGAAGTCAGGGCCCTTGATGTGGCGCATCAGCTCTTCGAGCAGTTCCTCGCGGTTGGCCTCCGGGTGCTGGAGGTACCACTGGACGCCGGAGGCGACCTCGCGCAGGTTGTGCGGCGGGATGTTGGTGGCCATGCCCACGGCGATGCCGGAGGAGCCGTTGACCAAGAGGTTCGGGAAACGCGCCGGCAGGATGGTGGGTTCCTGGTTCTTGCCGTCGTAGTTGTCCTGGAAGTCAACGGTGTCCTCGTTGATGTCCCGGACCATCTCCATGGCCAGCTGGGCCATCTTGGTTTCGGTGTAACGCGGGGCGGCCGCACCGTCGTTGCCCGGGGAGCCGAAGTTGCCCTGGCCCAGGGCCAGCGGGTAGCGCATGGTCCAGTCCTGGATCAGGCGGACCAGGGCGTCGTAGATCGCGGTGTCGCCGTGCGGGTGGTACTGGCCCATGACCTCGCCGACCACGCGGGCGCACTTGTTGTAGGAGCGCTCCGGGCGGTAGCCGCCGTCGTACATTGCGTAGATCACGCGGCGGTGCACGGGCTTCAGGCCGTCGCGCACGTCCGGCAGCGCGCGTCCCACGATGACCGCCATGGCATAGTCAAGGTAGGAGCGCTGCATCTCGGTCTGCAGGTCGATCTGGTCGATCTTGTCGACGCCGAGGTTTACCGCCACGGCGTCGTCGATCACCGCGCCCTCAACGATCTCGTTGGCGGGTTCGGTGCCGTCCTGCGGGTTTTCGGGAGTCTGATCGCTCATCGATTTCTTCCTCTAGTCAAAAGTCTGTGTCTAAACGCTTCGGGAGTGCGGGGATCGAGGACTAGATGTCCAGGAAGCGCACGTCCTTGGCGTTTTGCTGGATGAAGTTTCGACGCGATTCGACGTCCTCGCCCATCAGCACGGAGAAGATCTGGTCCGCGGCTGCGGCGTCGTCCATGGTGATCTGGCGCAGCGTGCGGTGCTCGGGGTCCATGGTGGTGTCCCAGAGTTCCGAATAGTCCATCTCGCCCAGGCCCTTGTAGCGCTGGATGCCGTTGTCCTTGGGCAGGCGCTTGTTCTTGGCGGCGCCGGTGGTCAGCGAGTCGTCGCGTTCCTTGTCCGAGTACACGTATTCGTGCGCGGCGTTGGACCACTTGATGCGGTACAGCGGCGGCATCGCCAGGTAGACGTAGCCGTTTTCGATCAGCGGGCGCATGAAGCGGAAGAGCAGGGTCAACAGCAGCGTGGTGATGTGCTGGCCGTCGACGTCTGCATCGGCCATCAGCACGATCTTGTGGTACCGCAGCTTGGCCATGTCGAATTCCTCGCCAATGCCGGTGCCGAAGGCCGTGATCATGGCCTGGACCTCCGCATTGCCCAGCGCGCGGTCGAGCCGGGCACGCTCGACGTTCAGGATCTTGCCGCGCAGCGGCAGGATGGCCTGGACCCGCGGGTTGCGACCGCGCTTGGCGGAGCCGCCTGCGGAGTCGCCCTCCACGATGAAGACCTCGCACTCGGCGGGGTTCTTCGAGGAGCAGTCGGAGAGCTTGCCGGGCATGCCGAAGGATTCCAGCGGCGATTTGCGGCGCGCGTTGTCGCGGGCCTTGCGCGCGGCCAGGCGTGCCTGGGAGGCCAGCTGGGCCTTGCGGATGATGTCGCGGGCGGTGATCGGGTTGCGCTCGAGCCAGTCGCCGAGTTCCTCGTTGACCACGCCCTGGACGAAGCCCTTGGCCATCGAGTTGCCCAGCTTGGTCTTGGTCTGGCCCTCGAACTGCGGTTCGGCGAGCTTGACGGAAATGACCGCGGTCAGGCCCTCGCGGATGTCGTCGCCCGTGAGGTTCTCGTCCTTTTCTCGCAGGATCGTCTTCTCACGCGCATAGCGGTTGATCAGCGAGGTCATGGCGGCGCGGAAGCCCTCTTCGTGGGTGCCGCCCTCATGGGTGTTGATGGTGTTCGCGTAGGTGTGCACCGACTCCGAGTAGGCGTTGGTCCACTGCATGGCGACCTCGACGCTGATGCCCTTGGAGGTGTCCTCGGATTCGAAGGCGATGACGTCTTCGTGGACAAGCTCGACCTTCTTGGAGGAGTTTAGGTGCTTGACGTAGTCGAGCAGGCCGTCCTTGTAGAGGTAGTCGACGACGCGGTGCTTCGGGGTGTCGTCTTTGAGTTCGTCTTCCTCCGTGGCGATCTCGTCGGCGTCGACCTCAAGGGTGCGCTCGTCGGTGAGCGTGATGCGCAGGCCCTTGTTCAGGAAGGCCATCTGCTGGAAGCGGGCGCGGAGGGTCTCGAAGTCGAAGTCGATCGAGTCGAAGATGCTGTCGTCCGGGTAGAACGTCTGCATGGTGCCGGTGGCGTCGGAATCCTCGCCCTTGACGAGGGTGCCCTGCGGCTTGCCGCCCTCGGCGAAGCTCATGCGCCAAACGCTGCCCTGACGGCGGATCTCGGTTTCCACGCGCGAGGAAAGGGCGTTGACGACGGAGATGCCCACACCGTGCAGTCCGCCGGAGACCGCGTAGCCGCCGCCGCCGAACTTTCCGCCGGCGTGCAGGATGGTCATGACGACCTCGACGGTCGGCTTGCCCTCGGTGGGGTGGATGTCCACGGGGATGCCGCGGCCGTTGTCCTCGACGCGGACGCCGCCGTCGGCCCGCATGGTGATCTTGATGTGGTCGCAGTACCCGGCAAGGGCCTCGTCGACGGAGTTGTCCACGACCTCGTAGACCAGGTGGTGCAAGCCGCGCGGGCCGGTGGAACCGATGTACATGCCGGGGCGCTTGCGCACCGCTTCGAGGCCCTCGAGAACCGTGATGTCTTGGGCGCCATAGGTGTGTTCCACCCGGCCGTTGACACTCTCATCCGCCGGCTGCGCCGCGGGGGATTCGCCGGCCTCTACGGAATCGATGGGTTCCTGGGGTGTGGTGTTATCGGTAGACACAGGTGCTACAGACTCCTCAAACAGTGGAAGGCCGAACACCGAAGGTGCCCGATCATGAACCAGCGTCCCATCGCACGGACAAGACACCTTCATCAATTCTACCGTGTTGCGCCATATTATCCGGCATTGACGGGCAGCAACATGCCGTCATTGGCCACCAATCATGCACAGGAGCGATTTGTCCCGCCTCGAGTGGGGGGCTATGTGGTTCGCGCGCTCTCGGTGCGCCAGTCGGCCAGCTACGCGTTTTGGTTTTCTACCCGTAGGTGTCGCGCGGACCTCTGCCCTTGACCGAGCGTCCGCCGTGGCGCCAGGATGGTGCGGCCGGTCCAAGGACCCGGATCACGGTGATCACTCCGGGGCCGAGTTCCCTGTCAAAGTGCTTGAGCAGTTCATGGGAAAGCAACCGCATTTGCGTGGCCCAGGTGGTGGAGTCGCAGCGCACCACCACGGTGGAGTCCTCGAACGACTCGGGGATGCAATGCGCAGCAATCTGGGGGCCCACCAGTTCGCTCCAGCGCGAAAGCACCGAGCCCACGGCCACCGGTGCGCTCCAGCCGCGGTCGCGCACGATCTTGCCGAAGAGGTTGCCGATTTCCTGGGGGTCGCGCCCGTCAGAGTATTTTGCCGGCGCGGAACTCGCTCGTCTCTTGGCTTTGCGCGCGGCGGCATTCTCTTCGAACTTGGCTGCCTTCGCCGCGTCGATCCGGGCCTCGCCCCGACTCAGTGCCGCTTCGCGCATGCGGTTGAGGATGGCGCGGGCGGCGTCCAATGCCTCCGGGGCGTGCGGGTCTTTTTCCTCGCTCACGAGTGCACCGCTCCCGGACTGACCTTCAGGAAGGTGCCGCCGAGCTCCCCGGGGACATCCCCGGCGACCGCGGCGGTGACTATCACCTGGTCCGCGCCGGCAACGATGGACGCCAGGCGGGTGCGCCGGGTGGCATCGAGTTCGGCAAACACATCGTCCAGGATCAGAATCGGGCCGGCCCCGGGCCGCGGGTCGTCCTCGCCCATGACCTTGTACGCGGCAAGCCGCAGCGCCAGGGCCAGCGACCAGGTTTCCCCGTGGCTGGCATAACCCTTGGCGGGGGCGCCGCCCAGGGTCAGCAGGACATCGTCGCGGTGCGGACCCACCAGGGTGATGCCGCGTTCAAGTTCCTTGGCGCGCGTATTCAACAGGGCCGCGAGGAACATCTCTTCGAGTTCCTCCGTGGTGGCGTCCAACAGCGCAGCGGGTGCCACCCGTGAAGCTTCCTCCTCCGGCACTCCGGAGGAGGATTCCTCGCCGTCAAAATCGGCCAGGACCGTGCATTGGTAGTACGCGCGGGCTTCCTTGTTCGCGTCGGCCAACGATGCGTAGGCAGCACCCATGTAGGGCGAAAGCAGGCGGAGCACCTCGAGCCGCCCGCGCAGCACCCGTGCCCCGGCACGGGCAAGATGCGTGTCCCAGACATCGAGCGTGGATTCGTGGGCCGTGGATGGTTTTCCCCCTGCCCGGGCGGATTTCAGCAGGGCATTGCGCTGTTTGAGCACCCGCTCATAGTCCCCGCGGGTCGCCGCCTCGCCAGGACGCAGGGTGACCAGCAGTTCGTCGAGGAAACGGCGTCTATTGGACGGATCCCCCTTGACCAGGGCCAGGTCTTCAGGGGCAAAGAGCACCGTGCGGACGATTCCCAGGATGTCTCGCGCCCGCACCGGGTTGGCGCGGTTGATGCGGGCACGGTTTGCCTTGCCGGCGGTTATTTCCACCTCGATGGTGGTCACCAGCTTGGCCCGCTGGACGCGTGCCCGAACCAAGGCCCGGTCGGTGCCAAAACGCAGAAGTGGCGCATCGTTGGTGACTCGGTGTGAGGAAAGGGTTGCCAGGTAGCCGATGGCTTCCACGATGTTGGTCTTGCCGACGCCGTTGGAACCTACCAGGACATTGGTGCCGGGCCCCAGCTCGACATCGGCTTGCGCATAGGAGCGAAAGTCGGTGAGAGAGACATGTGAGATATACACCTAGACGTCCTGCGGTGGGCTCAAGGGGCGGGTGCCGTCGATCGGGTGATGAAGGCCTGGCGGAAACCGCCAAGAAAAGTCGTGTTCGACCGCTCCGGTTGGAGCGGACGTGGAGCGGTCGAACACTGGATTGCAACGGGGAAGAAAACCAGGTTTTCCCCCGCTAGCAACCTAATTGGGCAAGTTTGGTAGGCGAACTGGCATGACCAGGTAACGGTACTGGTCGCTGTCCTGTCCATTCAGGGACGACTGCGCCGTCATCATGGCCGGCTTCGGGGCACTGGTGAAGGAGAACCGCACGAATTCGCTGTCGAATGCGTTAAGTCCCTCGCTCAGGTAGGCGGGGTTGAATGCAACGGTGATTTCCTCGCCGTCGATCTGCGCCTCGATGGATTCCTCGGCCTGGGCATCTTCCCCGGTGCCGGCATCGAGGGACAGCTGGCCGCCGGCGAACGATAGCCGGACCGGGGTGTTGCGCTCGGCAACGACCGCCACGCGGCGGACAGCTTCCATGAGGTCCGAGGTGCGCACGGTGGCATGAATCGGCGTGTTTTCGGGGAAGAGGGAGCGGATCTTGGGGTAGTCCCCGTCCACTAGCAACGAGGTCGTCCGGCGGTTTCCGCTTTCAAATCCAATGAGTTCGTTGCCTTCGCCCAGGGCGATCTTCAGTTCGCCGGCGGAGCCAAGGGTCTTAGCGACCTCATTCAGGGTCTTGGCCTTAACCAACGCAGAGGTGGAAATACCGGACTGTGAGGGCTTCCAGTGGACCTCGCGCATGGCCAGGCGGTACCGGTCTGTCGCCAGGAACGTGATCAGGTCGTCTTCGATTTCCATCTTGACGCCGGTGAGGATCGGGAGGGTGTCGTCTTTGGACGCTGCAACGATGACCTGGTTGATCGCGTGGGCAAAAGCCTCGCCATCGACGACGCCCGTAACCTCTGGAAGCACTGGAAGTTCCGGATACTCGGCCACCGGCATGGTGGCCAGGTGGAATCGGCTTCGTCCGCAGGTGAGAGTGACCTTGGTGCCATCGGTTTCGATGACTGCGGTGGCGTTTGGAAGGCTCCGGCAAATTTCGGCCAACAACTTGCCTGAGACCAGGATGGTTCCCTCGGTTGCGACATCCGCGGCGATTTCGAGGTTCGCAGAAATTTCGTAGTCGAACCCTGCCAGCGAAACAGTGCCGCTGGTCGCGGTGATGAGGATGCCTGAAAGCACCGGTGAGGGCGGTCGCTGAGAGAGTGAACGGGCGGTCCAGGATACGGCTTCGGCCAATACATCCTTTTCAACGCTGAACTTCACGAAGTGGTCCGCCTTTCACGACGAAGTCGACAGTACTTGACTTAAAGCAAGCTTAGCTGCTCGGAAAAAATCCAAACCCAGAACCGATCCTTGGACCGGCGTGCGTTGACACGCTTGCTTTTGAACCGACTGCAGCTGATGGCAGAACTACGGCACAGCCTTCGAGCATACCGGCTTTTGAGACTCGCAAACGATGATCCTGCCTGTGGCTTGTGTGTGAAACGCGATGACTTTAGCCGAAACCGGAAACCTGTGGCTTCTCTGAAGCAACGAAACGAACGGGGGTGTGCACTGTCCTGAACAAGCGCGCTGTAGCAAGAGAAGCCACTCAATCGAGGCAGCCGATATCACAGGTTGTTTTCGGCAGCCCGACTATCTGAAGAGCACAAAACGCAGACGGAAGGAGCATGAAGTTTCGGTATCCGAGGTCTTGGCCGGAGTGATACGCGTTTTACGGAGTGCTAGCTAAAATCCAGGTTTCTTCGTCTTGACCAAGGGGAGCGGATCACAAGTTCCTTCCAACGGCGAATCCAGTCCGGCCCGATGGTGGCGTCCTGAGTGGGATGTTCCATATCGGAGAAGCACAAATTCGGGCGTCTATCTTGGCGGGCAACTCGGCTGCAAGGATCCCATGGGAGCGAGGCAAACGATGGCGATATGGGCCTTTGGGGCCCGGGGACGGAAAAGAGGCCTTGTTATCTGGATGAATAAGAAAGATGGGATTAGTAGTGTTAATAACCCCTGTGGATACTGTGGATAAGTACCCTCCGCCGCGGGAACGCACCAATTATGCATGTGCACAACATGTGATTGGGCGTGACACTGAGTGTCACGCCCCGGTGGATAACTTTCTGCGTAAATTAAGGGATCCACAGTGACCCCTGTGGTTATCCGCAGGTAATCGCCGTAGTCCACTTAACTGTCCACAGGTTTATCCACACCTGTGGTTATTGGGTCAAGGTGCCCCTAGCCTTCTCGCTGACGTTGCTTGATCCGGTTGGTCAGTTCGGTGACCTGGTTGAAGATTGCCCGACGCTCGGCCATGAGTTCGCGAATTTTCCGGTCGGCGTGAATCACCGTGGTGTGGTCACGGCCGCCAAGTTCTTGGCCGATCTTTGGCAAGGACATATCAGTGAGTTCCCGCAACAGGTACATGGCGATTTGCCGTGCTGTCACCAAAGTCCTGGTTCTGGATTTGCTGTTGAGTTCTTCAATTGTGAGATTGAAGTACTCGGCAGTCTGGGCAACGATCGTGGCCGGGGTGATTTCCTGCGCACCCTCGTCGGTGATCAAATCCTTCAGGACTGTCTCAGCAAGGCTCATGTCAACGGTTTGGTTATTGAGTGAGGCGAAGGCCGTCACGCGGATCAACGCACCCTCAAGCTCGCGAATGTTCGTGGAGATCTTGGAAGCGATGTACTCCATGACCTCATCGGGTGCGGAGAGATTCTCGGCAGTGGCCTTCTTACGCAGAATGGCAATACGGGTTTCGAGTTCTGGAGGCTGGATATCGGTGAGCAAGCCCCATTCGAATCGTGAACGCATCCGATCCTCGAAGCCTGACAGCTGCTTTGGCGGCAGATCAGAGGTGATCACGACCTGCTTGTTGTGATTGTGTAGCGCGTTGAACGTGTGGAAGAACTCTTCCTGGGTCGCGTCCTTGTTGGCCAAGAACTGGATGTCGTCGATGAGAAGGATGTCGACATTCCGGTAAGTCTGTTTGAAGCTGGCACCTTCGTCGTCCCGGATGGAGTTGATGAAGTCGTTGGTGAATTCCTCGGAATTTACGTAGCGGACGCGGATTCCGTTATAGAGATGCCGGGCATAGTGACCGATGGCATGGAGCAAGTGGGTCTTGCCCAAACCCGAATCGCCGTAGATGAACAGGGGGTTGTACGCCTTGGCTGGAGCCTCTGCGACCGCAACCGCAGCGGCGTGGGCGAAACGGTTCGAGGAACCGATAACAAATGTGTCGAAGATGTATTTGGGGTTCAGCCGGCCAAATTCCTGGGAATTGGACGGTGGCGACGGCTGCGGAAGGACATCGCTGATGCGCGCCTTGGGAACCGGGGGCAGCTCGACGGGGGGAGCCGGAGCCTCCTCCGGGACCAGATCCGAGTCGATGCTGAACGCACAGCGGATATCTGACTGGAAAACCAGCTTTAGAGACTGTTCCAGGGGATCCTTGAGCTGTGTTTGGAGAACGTCACGAGTCAACTCATTGGGTACCGCCAGCAACAGGGTTGTCCCGATCAGACCTTGGGGCTGAGCCAAGGCGGCAAATGCACGCTGCATGGGAGTAACACGGTCGTCTTGTTCGACATGGCGAACTACCTGGCGCCAGGCACTGCCGACACTATTGGTCTCGTCTGTGCTCACAGTTAGGCCCCTTCGTTTTCTTACATCGACCAAACGGGCGACGAATGGGGCCGGCAACGACCGGACCCAACGGAATGATTCTAGCCGTCATCCACAGCGTTATGCACAGACGGTGGATAACTTGAGGTGGATATCTCCCGAGGGCTTGCAAATCTGCGTGTTAGCAAGTAAAAATTGACAACTAGGACCATGGTGTCAGACCCGATATTCGCTAGTTTTAAGCGTTTATCCACCGGGCTATCCACAATTAACATCACATCACGCACAGTGGTCCTTGCCGGGCCATGGTCGGTTCAATTTGACGTACCCTCACTTCCACCCCTATCGTTGTGTAGTCCTATGTGTGCACTTTTGGCACTGTGAGGTGCCTTCGAAAGTCTTCGGATTATCGAAAGCTCGGAGCAGTCCACGAGGGCCACCTGAATACGAGCGTCGGCCTGTTCTTCCCTACTTATTAGCAACGGGCAAGGCGCATCACATGATCGTCTTGGAGTTACTACCGTGAGCAAGCGGACTTTTCAGCCGAATAACCGTCGTCGTGCCAAGAAGCACGGTTTCCGACTTCGTATGCGTACCCGTGCAGGCCGTGCCATCTTGGCAACCCGCCGTGGCAAGGGTCGCGTCGAACTTTCTGCATAACCATTAAGCACTACTGTCCTGAAATAGCGCAGGTTTTCGTGGATTCTTTGTTTTACAGACTCGACGCGTGACGTCGTGTTGCCAAAGAATCAGCGATTGCGCCTTTCGAAGGACTTTACAGCCACTGTACGTTCCGGCGCCCGAACTGGGCGCCGGAACGTAGTGCTATATGCACGGGTTCGCTCTGAAGAACCCCGGGGCAATAACCGTTATGGTTTCATCGTTTCCAAGGCCGTTGGCAATGCCGTGCACCGCAATCTCGTCAAGCGAAGAATGCGTGCATTGGCTCAGCAGTTCGCTGCGGATGCCACCGGCCTCGACGTCGTGCTCCGGGCATTACCTGGTTCTGCCGACATCGAATGGGACGAGCTAGGCCAGCAAGTCCGTTCTGGGCTTGATTCGGTTGTCCGTAAGGCGGGTGCTAAGCATGAAAAAGGATCGTAGGCCCAGAACCGGGCTCATCTGGTTCCTTATAGATATCCCGAGAAATCTCATCATCGGGTTTCTCATGGTGTATCGCAAGATCATTTCGCCTGTCTACGGCGACGTCTGTCGTTACTTTCCCAGCTGTTCGGCCTACGGCCTTGAAGCAGTCACGGTACATGGCACCATCAAAGGCATCGGATTAACCATCTGGCGTGTCTTAAGATGTAATCCTTTTAGCCATGGCGGGATCGATTACGTTCCCGAAGGCCGGCGAATTTGGCCAGAAGGCAAGACCCCCAAGATCATGGTGATGAATCATCCTCCGATTCCCGCCGACGAAGACGCCGCAGATGCGGCCTGAGGAGCATGACCGGTAATGACAAATTTCTTTGACCTGCTGCTGAGCCCGTTTCGGTATGTAGTTTCGTGGATCCTCTGGGCCTTCCACGAATTGTTCACGCTCATAGGACTTGATCCCAACTCGGGGTGGACGTGGGCGCTGTCCATCATCTTCCTGGTGCTCTTGATCCGTACGGCCTTGATCCCGGTCTTCGTCAAGCAGATCAAGGCACAGCGCGCCATGCAGGCCCTGCAGCCGGACCTGCGCAAGCTTCAGGCCAAGTACAAGGGCAAGAAAGACCAGCTTTCGCAGCAGGCCATGATTGCGGAGCAGCGTCAGCTCTTCAAGAAACACAAGACGAACCCGTTGTCGTCCTGCCTGCCGATGCTCGTGCAGATGCCGTTCTTCTTCGCACTGTTTACGGTTTTGAACAACGCTTCCAAGGCCAGCGCGAGCAATTCGGCCGTTGGCGCGCTTTCGGCAGAACACATCAAAAGCTTTGACGCGTCGTCCATCTTTGGCGCTCGCCTTTCCGACACCTTCCTGAACACCTTGAATTCCGGGGCTCCGAGCGCCGCGGTGATCATTGTTGCCATCATCATGATTCTTGCCATGACGGCTTCGCAGTTCATTACGCAGAAGCAGATCATGTCCAAGAACATGACGAAGGAAGCCCTCGAGGGCCCCTTCATGCAGCAGCAGAAAATCATGCTCTACATCCTTCCGTTGGTCTTCGGTATTGGTGGCATCAACTTCCCGATCGGTGTCTTGATCTACTGGACCGCCACGAACCTTTGGACCTTGGGCCAGCAGTACTACGTCATTCGCAACAACCCGACTCCGGGTTCCCAGGCAGAACGCGAACTCAATGAGCGCCGTGCAGCCAAAGGCCTGCCTCCGGTTGGCCAGAAGAAGGCAGAAGCGGAAGCCGCGGCGGTAGTAGTTGAGGAGCCAAAGGTGCAGCGTGCCCAGCCCCAGCGCAAGAACAGGAAGAAGAAGTAGCCATGAGCAATGTTGAGGAAAGCGAAGCTGCCGAGACCGTAAGCCCGGTGGAGGAGGACGACGTTCGCAACGAAGCCAGGAACATCGAGGAAGAAGGCGACATCGCTGCCGACTACCTCGAAGAACTGCTGGATATTGCCGACCTCGATGGCGACATCGACATTGAAGTTCGTGGTGGACGGACCTACATTTCAATCGCAGGCGAGCCGGAAGACGAAAAGTCGTTGCGTCGCCTTATCGGTTCCAATGGGGAAGTCTTGGACTCCTTGCAGGAACTCACGCGACTGGCTGTCCTGACCGCGACAGGCAACCGTTCGCGACTCGTTCTGGACATCACTGGCTACCGTCAAGGTCGTGCCGGCGATCTCAAGCGCATTGCCGAAGAAGCTGTGGCCAAGGTGGGGACGACCGGCGGAAGCGTAGCGCTCGATCCCATGAGCGCCTACGAACGTAAGCTTGTACACGATTGTGTGGCCGCCCTGGGCATGCAGAGTGAGTCCGAGGGCGAGGGTCCCGGTCGCCACATCGTTGTCTCTCCCGCTGACGCCTGAGCCTGGAACCAAGGAACAACACTTTATGAGCAACGAAGTAGAACTTACCGCCGAAGAGAGCCAGGCGGCCCGAACCGTGTTCGGCGACCGCTTGGGGCTTGCAGAGCGATACGTTCAGCATTTGGCCACATCCGGAATGGAGCGCGGCCTGCTGGGTCCCCGTGAAGTCCCACGTTTGTGGTCCCGGCATGTCTTGAACTGTGCCGTCGTTGCCAACCTGATTGACCAGGGTGCTCATGTGGCCGACGTTGGCAGCGGGGCAGGGCTACCGGGTCTGACCCTGGCACTAGCCCGGGCCGACCTAGAATTGACCTTGATCGAGCCATTGGAGCGTCGGTGCATTTGGTTGCACGAAGTCGTTGAGGATCTCGGGCTCGAAAACGTTACGGTGATGCGTGGACGTGCCGAGCAAGTGATTGAAAGCGTGAACGCCGACTTCGCGACAGCCCGCGCAGTTTCGGCTCTTACGAACCTTGCTGGGCTCACGATTCCTCTGCTTCATGGCAAAGGAACCGTCCTCGCCATCAAGGGGCGTTCAGCTGCTGAGGAAGTCGAGAAGGCAGCGAAGATGATTCGTCGTCTCGGTGGTAAAAAGACTGAGGTCGTGACCGTGGGAGAAGATATTCTTCGCGAGCCGACGACCGTGGTGCGTATCAACGTAGGCTAGCGCTTTAGCGATAGGCTGTATCAGGTGGTTCGATGCCACCGGCAGAGATAGTAGAAAGAACTGTTTTGAAGCGTAGCGTCAACAAGATTCCACCGTTTGCAGCGCTTTTTGCTAGTTTTGGTTCGTCGAACACTCAAGAGCAACCTAAAACAATTGATTTAACCGAGCCCGACTATGTTTCACGTGAAACAATCTTTACCACTGCAACGATTCTCGACGAGAACGAAGCAGTGGAATTGACGGATTCCGATGGAGAGGACCCAGTGGTGGCGAAGGAACCTGCGATGGCACGAAACGTTTTCGATACCACTGACGACAGTTCTCCACTTGCAAGCCAGCTTGCTAGCGAACACAAAAGGCGGGAAAAGCTCAGCGGCCGAAAACTGCCGAAGCCGGATACCACGCGTTACATGACTGTCAGCAACCAAAAGGGTGGCGTAGGCAAGACAACCACCACCGTGAACATTGCTGCAGCGTTGGCCATTGCGGGCCTGAATGTTCTTGTGATCGATATCGATCCACAGGGCAATGCCTCGACCGCGTTGGGCATCGAGCATCACGCTGATGTTGACAGCATTTACGATGTGCTCATCAACGATCTTCCACTAGCCGACGTCGTGGCCATTTGTCCTGACATCGATAACCTGACGGTAGCTCCTGCAACCATCCATTTGGCTGGTGCGGAGATCGAGCTTGTATCGCTGGTGGCCCGCGAGCAACGGCTTCGACGCGCACTGGAGCAGTACGCTCAATATCGCGATCTGCATGGCATGGACCGCTTGGACTATGTATTCATTGATTGCCCGCCAAGCCTAGGCCTGCTGACTGTTAATGCGTTTGTTGCCGCACGCGAAGTCCTAATTCCCATTCAGTGCGAGTACTACGCACTTGAAGGCCTTAGCCAGCTCTTGAAGAACATCGAAATGATCCAGAAGCATCTCAACTCGGATCTCACCGTCTCGACGATTCTTTTGACTATGTACGATGGCAGGACAAACCTGGCAGCGCAGGTTGCTAGCGAAGTTCGGGAGCACTTCCCAAACCAGGTGCTGCAGGCCTTGATCCCTCGGAGCGTCCGCATATCCGAAGCTCCCAGCTACCAGCAAACGGTCATCACGTATGACTCGAGTTCGACGGGGGCGCTTTCCTATTTGGAAGCAGCCGCCGAGATCGCTGAGCGCGGCACCAAGTAGAGTTGCCGATGTCGGCCCGGAATCTTGCCGCGCCCGTGAAATAGTGTCGAATCTGTTCGAGCTGTCGGATAAGTGGCTTTTTCAGTTGTTTTTGTCTGTTATTTTCTACAAAGCGTTCTTGCGGCGGCTAGATGTATGCCCCGGGGTCAGGTAGGGTGCAGATGACCGCTTTTGACGTCCGCGGGGCACACCCGTGAGCCGCGTCCTCAACAATCAATCACCACCCAGTAGAATTGCCTTGGGTTCAAATAGCAACGGTGTCGAAAGGGAGTAACTTCCAATGTCGGAAAAGCGACGTGGTTTAGGACGAGGTCTTGGTGCCTTGATTTCGAGCAGCCCTGTCGCGGAAACCGAGGAGGATGCTCCGAAGAATGTTTCACGTGGAACATCGAAGCCGGCAACCGCAAGGTCTGCAAAGAGCCCGGAACTGACCGCTGCCAAAGGCAAGCCCGCCGTGAGCGCGGCAAATGGCAAAAAAGCGCGGCCGGTCGATATGTTCTTCGTGCCGGGGAAGACCGAGGAAGAAGTCGCCGCGGAGAATTCCAAATCGATTTCAGCTCCCTCTGCAGCGGCCAAAAAGCGTAGGGCCCAGATGCCCGGTCTCATTGCTTCCTCCGGACGCGCGGGGGAGCTAGACGCCAACGACGTCGATTCCAGTAGTCTGGTTGAGGTTCCTGGTGCCAGCTTTGCGGAGCTTTCCGTCGATCAGATCCACCCGAACCGGAAGCAACCGCGTTCGTACTTCGACGAAGAACATATGGCCGAATTGGTCCATTCCATTCGCGAAGTGGGCTTGCTTCAGCCGATTGTTGTTCGTCCTTCACGGGAGAATGACAAGGAACCCTACGAGATCGTCATGGGTGAACGCCGCTGGCGTGCAACT
The DNA here is from genome assembly GCF_025847175.2 of Paeniglutamicibacter sp. ZC-3. Taxonomy (NCBI): domain Bacteria; kingdom Bacillati; phylum Actinomycetota; class Actinomycetes; order Micrococcales; family Micrococcaceae; genus Paeniglutamicibacter; species Paeniglutamicibacter sp. ZC-3. The sequence goes on from NZ_JAOYTG010000017.1 coordinate 94,128, forward strand.
CAGGCAGCAGGTCTGACAACAATTCCGGCAATCGTCCGGGAAACGCAAGACGATGATCTACTCCGGGATGCACTACTGGAGAACCTCCATCGTTCGCAGCTTAACCCTCTCGAAGAGGCAGCCGCATACCAGCAACTCCTGAGCGAATTTGCTTGCACACAGGAAGTGCTGTCAGAACGAATCGGGCGTTCACGATCTCAGATCTCGAACACCATCCGACTGATGAAACTGCCTGCCCTCGTGCAACGTAGAGTGGCTGCCGGAGTTATATCTGCCGGACACGCCCGTGCACTGCTGGGACTTGTTGACGCTGCAGCGATCGAGCAGCTGGCCCAGCGTATCGTCAACGAGGGCATGTCCGTCCGGGCCACCGAAGAAGCCGTAGCCCTGAGTGACGGACAGGAAAAGCCTCGAAAGAGCGCAACGCCGAAGCTGACCCCGCGCCATGAGCGCTTGGATTTCCTGGCAACCTCGCTCTCCGATCGACTGGATACAAGCGTGAAGATCTCGTTGGGTGCTCGGAAAGGGCGGGTAAGCATCGAATTTGCCAGTGTCGACGACCTGAACCGCATCATGAGCGTGTTGTCACCGGATTCCCAAGTGGAGTAAGGAGCAAGACTTGCGAAGTTGGAGTGTTTCACGTGAAACACTCCAACTTTTGTTTAAGGCAGGATTGCCCCGCGCGATGACCATGCCGGAAATTTCGTGACACCACTCCGCGCAAGACCACTCAGAAGCCGCTGATGGGCTCCACGAGCCCCAACGGTGACACGACCCGCCCACCTTTGCGGTGAGGGGCTCTTAGGGCGCGTCTGGGCCGCAGGGAGCGTGCGGGGCAAATCGCGTGGATCGTCGTACGACATCCGCAACATCGGATCCTTTCGTGGTCATGAGATGAACCTGAACCAAGGTGATGCTGCATGGGCTGGACGACGATCTACCTATGCGCTGCGCTGCGTTGCATCTGACTCGGCACGTCGCCGGCCGGAAATGATCAAGCATTCGTCCGGAAGCTGCGTGACTGAAGCCTGCGTTCCAATGTGTATCCGCGGGTTTGGGCCTTCAGATATTGCCACTGGGGGCCACCCGTTCTTTGGGGGAGACGGGGCCACCGAAGTTCCTATCTGTTCCAGCTCGGCCTTGGTCTGCTCCCGGATGCTGCATGATTGGGGGTCAATGGAAATCGTGATGCGGATGATCGCCTCTACAGGAACGCCGAAACCAAGTCGCTGGTGTAAGTCCTTCTGCTGATGATGCGTGAAGGTCAGCACCGCGTGAACCGCGAGCGCCAGAAGCCCGCCGAGAAGGGCGTTGGAGGGGCAATCGAGCGGCCCCACACCAATCACCACCTTGTACGCCGCGTACTCAGGGACAGCGTGGCACCCAGGAACGCTACAGGTGAATTCCAAGAACAAATTTCTGGTCTTTCCGAGGTAGTCTCCAACGTCTCTTTTGTTGGATGCTGGAGAGGAAAATTTTCCTTAAAGATACCGACACGAACTTCCTGAGTATCCGACGCTTTGGGGAGCGCCCATTATTGACGTTGGGGGCAAGTACCTTCCTGGGAGGAAACCAGCGGTGTGTTTCGTCGATTAGAAATAGGCCATTTCGGCGCTAAGAAGCAGGCCACTTCAGCACGGTTCCAGGCCATTTCGGCAGTCTAGGTGGAACCGCCGACAAACTTCGTTTTATTCCCA
>NZ_JAOYTG010000018.1:0-91302 GCF_025847175.2 Paeniglutamicibacter sp. ZC-3
ATCGCGGACGGGTACGAGAAGCGGAGCCTAATCATCACGACAAACCTGGAGTTTTCGAGGTGGGGAACGGTGTTCGGCGATGACAACATGGCTGCCGCCGTCATCGATCGGTTGGTGCACCACGGGAGGCTGCTGCAGTTCCGCGGCGAGTCCTATCGGGTCAAGAATGCGCTCATGAAATAGGCCAAACGCCAACATGGCAGGAAATTGAGCCCAGGTGGCCTGATTCTAATCGCTTTAATGGCCGACTTAAAGTTGACGAAACACAGGAACGCGTTGGTCTGGCGCTGGGGATGCACCGCACCCCGCAGTTTTGTATAGGAGCCCATGGCCTCCCTGGCCCCATTCTGGAAGGGTACGAGACGGGTCTTTCCGCACTTAGATTCCCGGATCAGCAACGCTCAACAACCCAATCAGCGATTTGTATGTTGCCGCAGGCAGCCGCGGACCCAGTGCAAACCGAGACTGGGCCATCAACCCCGCGACGTACCGGGCCGAGTAGATGTAGGGAGGGTGCCACCGTCCCCGATGCGGGAGCAACCGACAGGAGGGACCCCCGTGCATCGGCTGGAGGGCAGGCACACCTGAGCACGTCCACGACGAGGTCAGGCCGAATAGGTTTTCGGGGGCTGGTTCGATCAGGAATACTTTCCTAGGTCCCGCGTGTCCGATGTCCGCGTTCCGTCGCAGGAACCCACCAACTTCTCCACCTCGGTGGCGTCAGTGAAACGGGCAGGCCGGCATCCCTCCATCCTGCGACCGACGACACTGAAATCGCCAGATCCAGCTCTGCCAGGTGGAGCAAGAGCGAACGAACCTCGGCCACGCGTCCGCGCGCGGAACCCAAACTCACCCGCCCGCTCTCGAGCAGCATGAACGCTGCCACGTCCGACCTCCGCAGGGCGGACGGTTGTGTCGAGGAACCGCCGCGCCAAATTGGCGTATCGAAGTATGGTCATTTCCGAGAGATCACGCTCAGCAGCCAGCCAGTGCCGATAACCCCGCAAGAAGGCTTTAGGGGCTGATGGCGGCTTGACGAGTGCGGCCGGGAGCACGTCCTGCTCGCGTAGGAAAGCCATCAGCAATGTGTAAACGCTCCGGTGCTTTTTCTGTCGATACCCGGCATCGTGCCGCTACTCATCGAGGGGTTCCACCCTGCGCTCGTTGAAGTCAGAGACCGTCAATCCCTCCAAGACAAGCCAGTTACCAACATTGCCAACCACCTTCAACATGCCCCCGGTCGTCCCAGGCGTGTAGCCCAACGACGACAGTCGTGATTCGAACTCCAAGATATTGGGCACCATCCGTCCCGGTTTCCGCCGCGTACCCACCATGATCCTGCCCTCCGTTCCGGACACCTTGTTCCTTGGAAAGCAGCATCAACCCCACCACGGGACCATGTCGATGGACGCCAGCGGTTTCCATCCCGTTTCTCATGTGGGCAAGGGTCGAGTCCGACGTTCCGTGAAGGGTATCGGCATAATCCCGACCTCGGCACAGGGCGATGACGTTCAACTGGTTCTTGGTCAGTGACGCGAGCTCCTTGTCCAGACGGTCCTCCTCCTTGGCAAGGCGCAGTATCACCACCAACGCGGAGGTGGTGAAGAACCTCGCCTGGATGCCCTGCCGGCACTCGGCGGCCACCAGTTCGGTGGCCATGTGCGTTTTATCCCGTGCCCATGTCTGCGTAAAGGAACCGGTCTTGGACTCTTTCGATGAAGTCCAGGGATTCCAAGGGATGGCCTCAGTAGTCCTCGGGGAACCTGACGTTGCTGTAGTCGAACCCGGTGAGGACTTTCATGGCCGGCAGCAGTGCGGCCTTCAGCAGTTCTTGCCGCCCCGATTCGCGTTCGGACACCAACACCCCGTGTAGGTAGTCACTTTGCTTCGGGGCGCCCTTCTCGGCCCATTCGGTCAGGACTGTGTCGGTGAGCGAGGCATGCTTGCCGGCCTCGAGCAGGTATTGGACGGTGATCGATCCATGCGGTTTCTCTGGTGGTCATATTCAGGGTGGAGAAGGTGTCGTAGAAGCTCAAGTCCACCTTGGCGGGACAGCATGGCCATGTCCAATTCGTGCCCATGCGCGATCAGGGTGTGGGCGGCCTTTATCGCGACCTTGAACCCGGTGGTCCCGGGCGCGGCATCCACCGCGTTGAACAACCATCGCCGGTCGGTGGCGGTGGTTTTGTCCAACCAGTCACGCCGGGTCGGTGACCAGAGTCCGCAACGGCGAATGGGCTCAGTTACCGGGCTTGATCACCAGCATCAGGACCAGGGACGCGGGGACGAAGATCGTCTCGGTGTGCTTCCCGAAGGCGCGCGGGCAGGTGCAGACCAGTGAGGAATGCTTGTCAAGAATCTGTACCACGTCGTGCCCGAGCACCACGGTGTTTTGGGGAAAGCTGGGGAGAGGCGCAATGGCTGAATAATCTGCTCGGAGTGCATGCGGGATCTTACTTCGGTACGGTTTCACGTGAAACATCTAGTTCCTATCGTTTGAGAAGGGAATCGAGACCTGGCCAAGATGTTGAGTGTTTCACGTGAAACACTCCGTAAGCGCGTAAGGCACCAACCGTGATCTACGGAGGCTGGCCGTGTTTGTTTCACGTGAAACAGTGCCCATGCCGCCCAACCTAGGGTCGAATCGTTCAGGATGAAACGGTCGGTATGCCGATCCCCGACCGCAGTAGATCACGGTCGTCGCGCGACTGGGGGAGCGGCGCACAGGAGCGCAGAAGCCGCGTACGCGCAGCTTCGGGGGAGTGGCGGCGCATGCAAGGCGCCTCGAACGGTAAGCCCTCCATTGTTGCAGTGACCCGCACGCGCCCAACGGATAATGAATTCGAACTAGCCCACGGCTTCAAGCCTGTCCAAACGGTACTACTGGCATGCTGAACATGGAGGGATGAGGGGCAGGATCGAAGGCCTTTCCCATGAAGGATCGATAAATGTAACCCAATCCTGTTCATCCCGTGGTGTGCATGAACCATCATGGATATGAGCGACATGCGGCCCGGGAGCCACACACCGGGGACAACGGTCGCTCATGACAGATGCCTGATGACCAATCGGCATCCGGGTTGGTTCGCGGAGATGCGAATGCGCCGGTCAAGATCATCCGTCACCGCCTGATTTCCTGTCGGGCGAAAATCGCGGGCAGTCACAAACTGCATGCACATGACCGGCGACCATCCAAGGCTCACATGCAAACTTGCCTCGCGAACTCAACGTCGAGGTGCCGTCGCTCGGGACAAATCACGCTTGATTAGAACGGAGAAAGAATTGCACACGCCGCACCGCCCGCTGGATACTCGACGGTGGGGTATCGCAGAGAGATTTGGTGGCTGCTTGGTGACGATTCATGGACGTCCTGAGCGTTGAGCGAATTTTGGTGATGAATATCTGACTCTAAGAGAGTCACCAATATTGCCGTTCAGAGCCACCAATTGCGCCTTGGAAGGCGTCAATACTGCGCGTGGGGACCATCCCGGGGAAACGGGAATAGTCTTCATGGGAACCGCTTTGCCGTCGACTTGGAGCAGGCCCTGCGAAATGAGTGAGTCGGTCCGGCCTCGACCGATTGCCCCGATTGCTCAGGACAACATGCTGCTGGGCACCGCGAAGCTCTGGAAATGCACTGCGGACTCCATTCTGCCGCCGATCCGCGGGCTGTTGCCGGAGCGCGCTACAGGGAAGGGGCTCTGCCTGCGGATCGAGTCTTGGGACCGCCGCTGCGGCTCAACCTCGCCGGTGCTCTGCAGGCAGTATCCGTAGAATGGCTACCGCCATCGACTCGGCTTCGGCGGCCACGCCGAAGCGAACATGGACCGGACCATTATCAACACCATCTGTAGCGAAACCGGAACGTACAACTTGCGCGAGAAGATCGATGCCGTCCAGGCCGGCGAGGAACCGTTGGAGGCCGGTGGCAATATCCGGTGGCTCTCAAACCTCCGGATATTCAGTCGACGTCGAACAGGCACGGCGGATGCTCTCCGCCAAGAGGTCTCACGGCTCCCCGCCCAAGAACATCGAGGGGTTGGGAACCGATGGGGAGCTGACAACGGCAAGCCTGGAACGGATGCGACCATTGAATTGCTCAGTCGGTGGATCGTGCACGCGCGTGCGTTGAACAACGAGGCATCGTCAGACCCAACACGAACCAAGCCTGAAGCCACGGATTCACTGTCGCGCAAAGGAAAACGTCTGCGTCAATCCTGGATATGGCGGGGCAGTGTGTGGGTGACGAGCTGCAGACCAGCGGTCCGTGAACTTCACGGACGGTCGGATTTGATCGGGCGTGTTGCCCGAACAGGGGCAAGTGTTTCGGCGCGGACTGACAGCGTTCCGTCATTGTTGCTGTTCGCGAAGCTTGAGGCTGCAAGCAAATGGCTGAGGTGTCGACAAGCCGGAGGCCATCTATGGCAGGTGTGTAGATCCTAGTGAGTTACGGAAACTAAAACCGGGCATCGATGCCGAGTCGAACAGGATCGACTACGTTTTCTAGGTAAACAAACAATTTCAATTGTATATGGACAGCACTTGTTCCAGAGCGTATCCATTGTCGTTCGATCGGGAGACGGACCCGAGGTAGGGCTTAAAAAAGCTCGGTGCATCCGGCCCGTGGGGCGGATGCACCGAGCTGGTGGATTCGAGGGCGCGTATTAGAGGTACGCGGCGAATTCCTTTTCCAGGACCGGCTTTGGCTTGGCGCCGATGGAGGTCGCGACATGTTCGCCGCCCTGGAAGACGTAGACGGCGGGGATGCTGGTGATCCCGTACTTGGCGGCGATGGCCGGGTTGTCATCGACGTTGACCTTGACCACGTCGACCTTCTCGGCGTGCTCGGCCGCGATCTGCTCGAGGATCGGGGTCAGCTGGCGGCAGGGGCCGCACCATTCGGCCCAGAAGTCCACGATGACGGGCTTGGCGGCCTCGAGGACATCGGCCTGGAACGTTGCGTCGGTGACGTCTTTGGTCTGGCTCATGGCCTGCACCTTTCGTTAAGGATTTCTTCCCAGTGCTTGGGAAGGGGATCTAGTTGGAGACGGAAACCGCTGCCGGGGTCGCGGCGTTGGAGTGGACGTCTGCGAGGTAGTGCTCGACGTCCAGGGCCGCGGCGCAGCCGGAGCCGGCGGCGGTGATGGCCTGGCGGTAAGAGGAATCGATGACGTCTCCTGCGGCGAAGACGCCGGGGAGGCTGGTCTTGGAGGTGCGGCCTTCGACGGCGATGGTTCCTTCGGCCGTGAGGGTCAGTACGTCCTTGACCAGGTCGGTGCGTGGGTCGTTGCCGATGGCTACGAACATGCCGGTGACCGGGACGTCCTGGCGGGCGTCGGTCTTGAGGTTGCGCAGCGTCATGCCGGTGACCTTCTGCTCGCCGGTGATGCCAACGACCTCGGAGTCCCAGATGAATTCGATCTTCGGGTGGGCCAGGGCGCGATCGGCCATGATCTTGGAGGCGCGCAGGGTATCGCGGCGGTGGACCACGGTGACCTTGGAGGCAAACTTGGTCAGGAAGAGTGCTTCTTCCATGGCCGAGTCGCCGCCGCCGATTACGGCGATTTCCTGTTCGCGGAAGAAGAAGCCGTCGCAGGTCGCGCACCAGGAGACGCCGTGTCCGGAAAGGCGCTTCTCGTCGGGCAGGCCGATCTCGCGGTAGGCCGAGCCGGTGGAGAGGATCACGGCGTGGGCGCGGTACACGGTGCCGTCGCCCAGGGTGACGACCTTGACGTCGCCGGCCAGATCGACGGCGGTGACGTCGTCGAAGAGGATCTCGGCACCGAAACGCTCGGCCTGCTTCTGCATGTTGTCCATGAGGTCCGGACCCATGATGCCCTCGGGGAAGCCGGGGAAGTTTTCCACGTCGGTGGTGTTCATGAGCTCGCCGCCGGCGGTCACCGAGCCGGCGATGACCAGGGGCTGCAGGTTCGCACGTGCCGTGTAAACGGCCGCGGTGTAGCCGGCGGGGCCCGAACCGATGATGATGACGTTGCGGATGGCGTCTTGTGCTTCTGTGGCCACGGGTCGGTGAACCTTTCATGAGTGCGGCCTGGTTCAAACACGCCGCGGGTAAGGGGGACTGTCCTGCATAACAGCCAATGCAGTGTTGGTATTCCCGGCCGGGTGGGGCTAGGAGACGCGGAACTCGCCGATTTGCAGGCCGTACGGGCGGGAGGCGTTGCCGCCCGAGGCGCGGCGCGGCAGTTCGGTGACGTTAAGGAACACGTATTGCCCCTTGGCAGCTGCACCGTTCTCGCCGCTGACCGGGACGCTTACAGTCGGTCCGGTGAAGGAACCGCTGGAAACCATCTTGGCATCGGAAAGGTCGTCTGTTTCACCGACGCGGATTTCGAAGGATCCACCGGTGCCGTTCAGACCCTCAAGCTGGATTTCCGTGACGTCGGAAACTTCTTCCAGCTCCGCGATGAGCACCATGTTCGATGCAAGTCCGCCGAACTGGGGGGACGTGTAGGAGTATGACCTGTAGAGGCTTGCCGGGTTGCCGTCGATCGCCTTGGAAAGGGTGCTGTCCGTCTCCGCGTTGAGGTCCTGGTTGCCAGGCACCATGCGCGAGAGGTCGGCGACCACGGGCTCGACAGGGGCGGCGCTCGGAGATTCCGAGGCCGGCTCGCTGCCGCCGCTGGTATCGGGGGCACTTTGCGTGGGGGAGTCGCTGGCCACGGGTTCGGGCGCGCGGCCGCCCAATGCGTTGAAGGCGAAGACGACGGCCAAGACCAGCACTGCACACAGCAACGCACCCACGAGCAGGCGCGTGGTCTTCTTTCGGCCTTCACCAGCTTCCTCGTCCTCGTCCTCGTCCTCGTAGTCCTCTTGCAGCGGCTCCGAGTACGACTGGGCTGCGACGGGGAAGCTGGAGGCCACGCGCTGGCCCGATTCGTCGACGTTGATACCACGGGACTTCTGCGCCGCTGCAAGGGCGGCAGCGGACGTCACGACGGGTTCCTCGGTGTGGTCAGTGGTTTCCATCCGAGTGACCTTGGGAGCAGGCTGGCCGACGGGCGGTGCCGTGGGCGCCGGGGGAGTGGTGGGGGTGGCCTGCGTCGCGGCAGGGGTTTCGCGTGGCGCGGGGGTCGGGGAGGAAGCCGCCGGGGCAGGGGCGGAGGGAGAGGACGCCGAAACGGCAGGAGCCTGCTCGGTGCTCGAACCCACCGATGCAGCGGGCAGAACCGGGGGGACCGACGGCGGGGTCTGCTTGCCGCGGCCGAAGCGGCCCTTGATGCTGTTTAGTTTCTCGTTGAGGCTGATTTCCGGCAGCCGGTCGAGCATGGATGGACGCTGCTCTTCCTGGGTGCGCTGGTCCTCGTAGTATTCGGCGTCGTCTTCGTAGCGTGCCGGCTCCTTTGAGCGGGTCACGCCGAAGATCTCGGTCCCCAGGGTGTCGGTGTAGAACGGCTCGACGTAGGGGGCATCGACCTGGACCACCAGATCCAGAAGGTCTGCGGGCTCCGCAAGGTTTGTCACCAGGTAGGTGTTGCCCTCGGAAATTCCCAGGTCCAGGACCTGGACCGCGGCATAGCGTTCGCCGGTGGCAATTTCGCGCGCGCTCGTGGCCAGCTGCGAGGCATTGGCCGTTGAACCGACCAGGATGCTGACAGGCCGGTTGAGCACCTGATCGATGCCACTGAGGACCTGGTCTCCGTCGGCTGAGGTCAAAACCAATTCGGTGACCTGGTAGCGGCCGCCAAGCATGGCGCCGGCGTCGATGGGCTGCGACACGATTCCCTCCCGGGATTACTTTGCGTTGCCGGCACCCTCGTGGGTGCCCCGTTCCATGTTACCGGGATGGGGACGGGATTTCTCGAAGTCCCAAGCCGAAGCCGGGGGCGCGCCGAGTCTCCCGAACCCGCCAGTTGCTCCGATTACCGCCGCAGTGAAGGGATTCGGCGGGCCAGCGGACCCAGGAAATCATCTAGCTCCTCCGAGCGCATCAGGCGCAGCAAAATGATGTAGACCAGGGCCATGACGGACCCGACGACGACAATCGAGACGACCGCGGCACCGATGGAACTCCAAGCAAATCCCCAGTCGTAGCCGCCCAGCAGCCACAGCACCACAGCCCCCACGGCACCGGAAATGGTGGCCATCATGCCGATGCGGATATACGCGGTCGCGACCCTGGCGCTGCCGTAGTCGCCATAGCGGCGGACGATCAGGAAGTGCGCGATCACCGCGGAGAGCACATTGGTGGCACCGTAGATCAGCGCCACGGCCCGGGCGATGTCCGTTGTAGGCAGGACCTGCACCGCGACGAAGGCCAATGCGACGGTGAGGCTGGCGACAACGGTCTGGATCAGCATGGGGGTCTTGGTGTCTTCCTCGGCGAAGAAGACACGGATCATGAAGAAGTGAATGGACTTGAATGGCAGCCCGAGCGTCGTGAGAAGCAACAACTGGCCGATGGCGGCGCCCTGCAACATCGCGGTGGAGGAGCTGCCGGCAAACAGCCGGCCCAACGGCCCGGCGAGCACGATGAAGGCCACCGAGGCGAAGACGATCGGAACCGCGCTGGTGCGCAGCCCGCGAGAGAGCAGTGGCGCTATGTCCTCGCGGCGTTTCTCATGGAAGGCCTTGGTGAACTCGTTGAAGAGCATTGTGGCCAAGGTGAGGGCAAAGATGGAGTGTGGCAGCACGGTGATCAGCTGGGAGGTGTTCAAGGCGTATTCGCCCGGAACCGTAGCCCCGCCGTCGGGCAGCAACAGACGTGCCGGAGCCGCAGCCGAGACGAACTTGGAGTTGATCAGTGAGGCGATGTTGCCCACCATCATCGACCCCAGCGTCCAGGCGGCCAGCTTGCCCACGTGCCGCAGGCCCATGCCGCGCCAGGAGAAATCCGGGCGCAAGTTCAGTCCGACGCGGCGCAAAGGCCAGAACAGGGCCAGCGCCTGGACCGCGATGCCCAGGGTGGCGCCGCCTGCCAGCAGGACGGTCTGCTCGGAGGTCCAGGCGGCCAGCTGGTCGCCGTCCCCGGAGTAGGCGCCAAAGAGGATGATGAAGGTTCCGATGGTGCAGATCTGCACCAGGTTGTTGGCCACCGGTGCCCACATATAGGCACCGAACCGGCTGTGGGCGTTGAGCACCTGGCCAATCACCGCGTAGACGCCGTAGAAGAAAATCTGTGGCAGGCACCAATACGCAAACGTGGTTCCCATGGCGATCATCGCCGGGGTCCAGTCCAGGGTCAGCACCTTGATCAGCGGTCCCGCCATGGAAACCAGCAGCACCGTGGCAAGGCCCATCACCACGATCGTGAGGGTCACGAGCTTGGAGGTGTACGCGGATCCGCGGTCGGACGCCTTCGAGGCCTTGATGAGCTGGGGAACCAGCACCACGTTGAAGATGCCGCCGGCCAGCAGCATGAAGATGATCGTCGGGATGACGTTCGCCTTCTCGAAGATGTCGGCCATCGTGGTGCTCGAGCCGATGGCAACAGCCAGCAGCGCGGTGCGGATGAAACCGAGTACGCGGGAGACCATGGTGCCCGACGCCATCAGCGCGTAGGCCTTGGACTGGCTGTGTGATTGCTTGGCCGGGGTCTGTGGAGGCGTGCTGGGACGCGCGGGGTGTTTAGATACCTGGGACATAGTTGGGGAGCACTTCACGCGCAAGATCGGCGATGCGCCGCTCATTGGGGAAGGACAGGCGCTTGCCGAGATCAAGCAGCGGGACCCACGCCACGTCCACGGCTTCGTGGTCCGGGTCGTTTTCGATGGTCAGTTCGCCGCCCGTTGCACGCAAGAGGAAATGGTGCACGGTCTTGTGGACGCGGTAGTTGGTGACGGTAAACCAGTAGTCGACCGAACCCAGCGGGGCAAGGATCTCGCCGGCGATGCCGGTTTCTTCCTCGATTTCGCGGACGGCTGCTTCTTCGTTGGTTTCGGCGCCCTCGGGGTGGCCCTTGGGCAGGCACCATTCAAGGCGTCCGCCGCGGTTGTACCTGGCGATAATGGCCACCGGCAGGCTGGGAAGCGACGTGTCGATGACGACGCCGCCGGCCGAGATTTCCTCCACAGTGGGCAACGGGTGGTGTCCGGTGCCCACCTGCGCCTGCGCATGCGCCATTGACGCAGTCAACGGCGTGCGCTTCGGGGCGCTGGGAACTGGATGAGCCATGGAAACCACTCTATCGGTTTTGCGTCACTTCGTGGCTTGCCCCGCCCGCTCGGCGCGTGATTCCATTCTTCGGTGCGAAGCGGCGGCATCAGGCGTGTGGAAGCTAACGCCGAATCGGGGAGGCCGGGAACATGTCACCGTCCCGAAAGTCTGGCACCCTTAAAGAACTATGCAGCAGCTACCGTCCCCACAGGTCCTCTCCGATATTTTGCCCCCCGTCATCTTTGAGCTGGGGCAGCGGTTTGTCGATTCCGGCTTTGAACTATCCCTGGTGGGGGGACCGGTGCGCGACCTCTTCCTGGGCCGAGTGTCCCCGGATCTTGACTTCACCACCAGTGCTTCCCCAGATGAAACCCTTGCGGTGGTGGCCGGATGGGCCGATGCCACCTGGGAGGTGGGCCGCGATTTCGGAACGATTGCGTTGCGCAAGGGCGAGCACACCATCGAGGTGACCACCTACAGGGCCGATGCGTACGACCCTTCCTCCCGCAAGCCCATCGTGGCCTTCGGCCGCAGGCTGGAAGACGATCTCTACCGCCGCGACTTCACCATGAACGCGATGGCGCTGCGCCTGCCGAGCCTGGAACTGGTGGATCCATACAACGGAGCCGCCGACCTGGCCGAGGGCGAGGTCCGCACGCCGGGTGCCCCGTCCATGTCCTTCTCCGACGACCCGTTGCGGATGATGCGTGCCGCGCGATTCGCCTCCCAGCTGGGCATTGGCGTGGCGGACGAGGTGCGCGCGGCCATGAAGGAAATGACTGAGCGGATCAAGATCATCTCCGCCGAGCGTGTCAGGGACGAACTGGTGAAGTTGATCAACGGTGTCGATCCGCGCGCCGGCATCGACCTGTTGGTGGATACGGGGCTGGCAGACATCGTGCTTCCGGAGGTTTCCGCCTTGCGCCTGGAACTCGACGAACACCATCGACACAAGGACGTCTACCAGCACTCGTTGACGGTGCTGGAGCAGGCCATGGAGCTGGAAAGTGATGCGGAGGGCCCGGTGCCGGGTCCCGACTTCGTGTTGCGCTTCGCCGCACTGATGCATGACATCGGCAAGCCGGCGACTCGCAAGTTTGAACCGAACGGTGCTGTCAGTTTCCGCCACCATGACGTCGTCGGTGCCAAGCAGGTCAAGGCCCGCATGCGCGCCCTGCGTTTCGACAATGACACCACCAAGGCGGTGGCCCGCCTGGTTGAACTGCATATGCGCTTCTATGGGTACGGAGATGCAGGGTGGAGCGACTCGGCGGTGCGTCGCTACGTTCACGACGCTGGCGACTTGCTGGAGCGGCTGCACCGGTTGACGCGGTCGGACGTGACCACGCGCAACCGCAAGAAGGCGGACAGGCTTGCCTTTGCCTACGACGACCTTGAGGCACGCATTGCAGAGATCAGCGGGAAAGAGGAAATGGCCGCCGTGCGGCCGGACCTCAACGGCCAGCAGATCATGGAGATCCTTGGGATCAAGCCCGGTCCCGTGGTGGGTCGCGCCTACAACTACCTGCTCGAGCGTCGCCTGGACAACGGGCCGATCGAAGAAGAGGAAGCAATTGCGGCGCTGCTCCAGTGGTGGCGGATTCAGCCCGAAGCAGCAGAGCAGTAGGCCAAGGAGTCTCCGGGGAACCTTGTCCCGGCGTGTCGCACCAAACACGCCGAGACGAGGTTCCCCGTTTTAAACTCTTGGAAAAATGAGTGGCGTAACCCTATCGCGGTGTGTATCGTGGAACCTGTGATTGAGAAGTCTCAATGAGACATCGAAATCCAATAGACAATGTTGGCGCCAGAATCTTCTGGCATGTTCTTCCAGAAAAGGAGGTGGGAATGATGATTACTTCAATGAATTTCGGCGGCTTCTATGTGCCCCGCCATGGCTTCGGCGGCCTTACCGCTCGAGCCACTTCCCCCGCCTCCGGAACGGCGCCCTGCTAGTACTTCCCTAGCTTTTCAAAGTTCCCGAGGCTGATGAGTCATTAATCGACCAAATCCTTGAGGAACTTTTATCATGTCTACCCAGATCTCATCGATCTCCACCCAGGTTGCTCGCTCCGCTGAACTAATCTTCACCGGGCCGGAAGCGCTGCGTGCCCGCAACTCGCGGCCCACGGAACAGGCCACCTTCCGCTCCTCCAACACCGTTGAGGGGAGGTAACCACCATGAGTGCAAAGGAACGCAAGCCAAAGAACAAGGCTTGGCTTCAGACGCAGTTCAACCCCGATGCAAGGGATCGCGAACTACGTCACCACCTTCCGATGGACATGATCTTCCGCGTGCGGTGAGTGAATTAGGACCAGGTCTCCACAAAGCCTGGCCCGGAATGCAAGTCACTCACCCACCCAGGAGCATGACCATGAACGAGTATGTAACCCACTGTGCAAAGCCCGCCGGCTTCACCGGCGGGCTTTGCCGGTTAAAGTTGGTTCCTGCCACTTGGCAATCGGAAGCGGGTGGCTGCTCAGTCGAGCTGCGCGCGCCAATGGCGGAGGAACGCCAATCCTGCATGGTCGTGGATGATGTCCTGTCCCAGACCTAGATCCCGCGCGGTAAGCACCGGGTAGGGTTTCCCTGCAGGAATGCCGTCGCCCGGGCGCACGTCGACGTGGCTGACCCGGTGCCCGTTTTGCGCCAGCCAGTCGGCCATGGCGTAGTCGGTGCGGGAATCGCCAACCGTGAACCACTCCGCGGGGAAGATGCCATCCGCCGCCAACAGCTCGAGGGTGCGTCTGGCACCGAGGTCCTTGCCCAGTTCCACCGACTCAATGTCCGTGGAGATGATGGTCGGGTCGACCCGGTAAGAAATTTCCTCATTCGCATCCGGTTGGCTTACCTCCAGTCGTTCAACGCCCAGACCACTGCGGGCCATCGCGTCCATGGCGGCCGAATCGAATTGCTCTTGGGCGCGCCGGTATTCATGGTTCGCTGCATCGATGTTTTGTTCCACCGAAACCATGGCGCGTTTGGTCTCGTCGAAGAACATGTGGTCGTCGAATTTGGAGGCCACCAGCTCTCGAATTTCATCCGAATAGTGCCCAGGGACAGCAAGCCCGTGGTCGATGTGGACTTCCCCGGCACCGGTTGAATCAAAGGTGAACCAAGTGGCTCCCTTTTCGCAGATGGCGTGGATTTTAAGGTTTTCGGGCATGCCCGACGTGATCATGGGGCCCATCACTTGGCGCTTGATGAACTCGTCGGAACGCCCGGTGTTGAAGACAACGGGGATTCCCGAGACGGCGAGTTCCAGGAGCAGGGAGATGACCTCCGGTGCGACATTGCGGGTCACCGGAGATGCGATGGGACCGTCGACATCGAGAAGCAAGGCAAATGGGGGAGTTGAGGACATGACTTCCATTCTCCCACTGCGCGGGAAAGGGACGGAAACCTCGAACCCTGGCACCCAAAGGGCACGGTCCCGCTCGCACTGGAGTTATCCACAGATTCGCCGGCACCGGTCAATCGCATGGGCGCAATTCCTAGGATGAGGGCATGGACAAGGGAAAACGGAAATATGCCGTTGCAGTCGTACTCTGTTGTGTCGGGCTGATGGTTGGTTCCTGCACGCCGGGACCGGAATCGGCCGGTGGAGCAATTTCGGGAACGGACGCGTTGGCGCCCGCTTCACCTGCGGTCGACGCGGCGGCGGAACTAGCCAATCGCCGAACCCGTATGGTCGAACCCTCATGGAGCGTGAAGATGAAGGTCTTGGACCGCCCCCGGGTGGTCAACGGGGTGGCGGTCGTGCTCGCCGAAGGGGCAAAAGGGCTGCAGCTGGTGGGGCTGAAGGAAACCACGGGCAAGAAACTCTGGGGCGTCACCGTTGTCCCGGGCTGGGTACCCAGCGGCGTCAACATGACGGTGGAACTGAGTGAGACGGCCAAGGGGAAGGACGTGGCGCTCTTCCTGGAGAAATCGAAACCACGCGATGGCTGGAGCGGAGGTGTCTGGACCAAGCCGGTGGCCGTGGACATCGCCTCGGGCAAGGTCGTCTACAAGGGGCCCGCGCAGCTGATCAGGTCCCGACCGTCCTCGTGCCCAGACAGCAAGGACATGTGCTATCTCTCGATCAACCCCTACATCAATGACGAGCAGCGGATGCGTGTCGACCTCGACCGGGGAACCCAGCGAACCCTCACGCCGCGGCACAAGGTGGGGGATTCCATCTTCCCAATCAGCGGCGGGGAACTCTACGGGCACTACACCGGAAACACGAGCAACCTCCTGCGGCTCAAGGGAAACAAGAAAGTGTGGGGAGTGTCCCTGGCCAAGGCCATGGGACCGGGCTACACACCCGGTCAGGGCTGGAACGTTGACTACTCGGAAAAGCTCGGAGTCTACTCCGGCTGGATCGGCCGAGAACACAAGGAAACCCAGGACAGCAAGGGAAACGTCGTCGCCCGCGATACGGACTTCCGCCAGGAAATGATGTTCGGCATAGATGCCGAAAACGGAAAGACGCTGTGGAAAGCCAAGGGGGCAGCCACTTACTGCCTGCCACCCATGGGCCGGAAACAGACTGTGCTGGAGGAGGGAAAAGCCTATCCAGTGAGATGCATCTTCGACTCCGGAAGATTTAAGGAAGCCAAGGGAACCAAGGGCAGATTCGAGGATGTCAAAGTCCATTTGGAAGGGTTCGACCCGAAAACCGGGAAGGTCATCTGGAAGACCAAAAGCTACCCAAGGGCTGCCAACCTGGATGTCGCCCACGCACCCGATGACGGCGGGGCAAGCCTCTTCCTGGCAGCGGAAGAGACGCCGACGTTGCTAGACACCCGTACCGGCAAGACCATCAATGTCGCCGCCGGGGAACGCTTCCTGTGCACCAAGGATGCCAAGTACACCAAGCCCGAGGATGGCAACGGCGGGACGCTGCTCTATCCCTGTGCGGCAGGCGGCAAGGAAGCCAGAGGTGTCAGTGTCGGCGCGCTCCAGGCACAGGATTCCGGTGAAAGCCATGTGGTTCTGGGCTTTGCCGGAGCGGTCGCTGCCTTTCCGGTGGATCCCTAAAAGGCCGAGACCTGCCGGTCACGGGGCCGGGCTTCTCCTTGTTCCGCTGATGCGGTGATAGCTTGAAGGTGTAGCGAGGACGGCCAGACTCCTTGAACGTCCTTAATCACCCCGCCACCGGGAATCCAGATAGGGGACACACTATGACAGCGATGCCGGAAGCCGACATGAGTGATCTGGCGATTGCTTCGCGGGCCGTGCTCAAGCCAATTTCCGAGATTGCCGCATCGGCCGGGATTCCGGAAGACGCGGTTGAGGCCTACGGTCGCTACAAGGCCAAGATCGATCCGGCACGCCTGAGAGCAAGCGGGGCGAAACTCGGAAAAGTGGTCTTGGTCAGCGGAGTATCCCCAACGCCCGCCGGGGAGGGGAAATCCACCATCACGGTGGGTCTGGGAGATGCCCTTGCGGCCGCCGGCGCCAAGACGATGATCGCCCTGCGCGAACCGTCGCTGGGGCCGATCTTCGGCATGAAGGGCGGGGCCACCGGTGGCGGTTACTCGCAGGTCCTGCCCATGGATGAGATCAACATGCATTTCACCGGGGATTTCCATGCCATCACCAGCGCCAACAACCTGCTGATGGCGCTACTCGACAACCATCTGCATCAGGGCAATGCCTTGGGAATTGACCCGCGCCGGATCACCTTCAAGCGCGTCATGGACATGAACGACCGAGCCCTGCGCAACATCGTGATCGGCCTTGGCGGCCCGACCGAAGGTGTTCCGCGCGAAACGGGATTTGAGATCACCGTGGCCTCGGAAGTCATGGCGGTCTTCTGCCTGGCAACCGGTCTCGATGACCTGCGGACTCGCCTGGGCCGGATGACGATCGGATACACCTACGCCAAGACCCCCGTCACCGTGGACGACCTAGGGGCGTCCGGCGCCATGACCATGTTGCTCAAGGACGCCATCAAGCCCAACCTCGTCCAGACCATGGCCGGAACGCCGGCGTTCATCCACGGAGGACCGTTCGCCAACATCGCCCACGGTTGCAACTCGGCTATCGCCACCAATACTGCCCGTTCGCTGGCCGACATCGTGGTCACCGAGGCCGGCTTCGGGGCGGATTTGGGCGCCGAGAAGTTCATGGACATCAAGGCCCGCTATGCCGGCTGCAATCCCGATGCGGTGGTCCTGGTGGCAACTATTCGTGCTCTTAAGATGCATGGCGGCGTGGCCAAAGACGCGTTGAAGAGCGAAAACGTCGAAGCGGTACGCGACGGCATGGCCAATCTGGTCCGGCACGCCCAAAACGTCAGGAAATTCGGGGTCCAGCCGGTTATCGGCATCAACAGGTTCACCGCGGACACCGAGGAAGAAATCGCGGTTGTCACCGAATGGGCAGCCGCCAACGGCATCGAATGCGCTGTGGCGGATGTCTGGGGACAGGGGGGAGAAGGGGCCGGTGAGCTGGCCTCCGCCGTGTTGCGGGCCATCGAGGCCCCGAACAATTTTGCCCCTCTCTACGACTTGGATCGTCCCGTCGAGGAGAAGATCCAGACGGTCGTGCGGGAGATCTACGGAGGCGCCGGAGTCGAGTATTCCGCAGCTGCCACGCGGATGCTCAAGCAAATCCATGACAACGGCTGGGACAATCTCCCGGTGTGCATGGCCAAGACCCAGTACTCGTTCTCCGACGACCCCACGCTGCTGGGCGCTCCCGAGGGGTTCACGCTGCACGTGCGGGATCTCATTCCCAAGACCGGTGCCGGGTTCATCGTGGCGATCACCGGGACCCTCATGACAATGCCGGGCCTGCCCAAGGTTCCGGCCTCGATGCGCATGGATGTTGACGAAAACGGGCGGGCCGTCGGCCTGTCGTAATCGCGCTGACCCGGCAATGATCGCGGGAAGGCGCAGGGACCCCCTGGTCGGGGATTAACCGTCGAAGCCACCACGGGCAACCGTGGTGGCTTCGACGGTTCGCACCCCTTACACGGGCGCGGCGTTGAGTCCTAGGCTTCGCCGCGGATGAAGGCCTCGACCTTTTCCTTGGCGATGTCGTCGTTGTACTGCTCCGGCGGCGACTTCATGAAGTACGAGGAAGCCGAGAGAATCGGTCCGCCGATGCCGCGGTCCAGGGCGATCTTGGCGGCGCGCACGGCATCGATGATGACGCCTGCGGAGTTGGGGGAGTCCCACACCTCAAGCTTGTATTCCAGGGACACCGGGGCATCACCGAAGTTGCGGCCTTCGAGGCGCACGAAGGCCCACTTGCGGTCATCGAGCCAGGCGACGTAGTCAGACGGGCCAATGTGCACGTCGTCGGCCTCCAGCACCGCGGTGGTGTTGGAGGTGACGGCCTGGGTCTTGGAGATCTTCTTGGACTCCAGGCGGTCGCGCTCGAGCATGTTCTTGAAGTCCATGTTGCCGCCGACATTGAGCTGGTAGGTACGGTCCAGGGTGACGCCGCGGTCTTCAAAGAGCTTGGCCATCACGCGGTGGGTGATGGTGGCGCCGATCTGGGACTTGATGTCGTCGCCGACGATCGGGACGCCGGCGGCGGTGAACTTGTCGGCCCACTCCTTGGTGCCGGCAATGAACACCGGCAGGGCGTTGACGAAGGCCACGCCGGCGTCGATGCATGCCTGTGCGTAGAACTTTGCGGCGGCGTCGGAGCCGACCGGCAGGTAGCAGACCAGGACGTCGACCTGTGCGGCTTTCAGCGTCTCAACCATGTCCACGGGCTCCGCGGAGGACTCGGTGATGGTCTCGCGGTAGTACTTGCCCAGGCCGTCGAGGGTGTGGCCGCGCTGCACCGTGACGCCCGAGGTCGGGACGTCGGCGATCTTGATGGTGTTGTTCTCGGAGGCGTGGATGGCGTCCGCCAGGTCCAGTCCGACCTTCTTGTCGTCCACGTCGAAGGCCGCCACGAATTGCACGTCATTGACGTGGTACTTGCCGAACTGGACGTGCATCAGGCCGGGAACCGTGGCCTGCGGGTCCGCGTCACGGTAGTACTCAACACCTTGCACCAATGACGTGGCGCAGTTGCCTACGCCAACAATTGCAACCCGAATCGGATTTTCCGACACCTTGTCTCCTCAAAATCAAAACTTCTGGGCAGGGGAAGGCCCACCGTCCAGCACATCTACAATGCTAAGTGAGAAAGCGGGACGGTTATTCCCAACGGGCTTCTTCAGTGGTACAAGCGGGCTGGCGGATCAGATCCGGGAGCCGCGTTCGCGCAGCCACCAGCGCCGTATCCGCAGCAACGCCTCGAGGGCCGGGCGTGGCAGCGAGGTGCGTACTCGCTGCCTGAAAGCGACGTCACGGACCATGGCCAGCTGCTCGTTCGAGGTGGTCAGCGCCTGGTTCTGGGCACGCTGGGCATAGTGGGAAAGCGCGGAGATGAATTCCGGGCCGCGGCGGTGGAAGTAGTTTTCCCGCAACCACGCGCGATTCGGGAAAGAAAAGTGCAATGTTGCCGCGTCATCAAGGGTTCCCAAGAGCCCGGAGCCTCGGAAGACTGAGTTGAGCATCTGGTCATTGAGGCCGAAATCGGTCATCACCAATACCGGCAGTCCACGATCCACCGCCTCCAACGCAGCCGTGGAGGAGACAGTGAGCAACGCGGAACCGGGAACCAGCACCCGGTCCATGGCTCCGGTCACGAACTCCACATGCCCGGCCCCGACCTTCCCCTCGGCCACCAGCTGCTCCCACAGGGCGTCGAAGGGGTGGGCCTCTGCATGGGTCTGTGGTTCCCCGGCACGGGCGCGGAGCTTGACCAGAACGCGCACGTCCGGGTTCAACCGCGCCACCCGTTCAAGGGCCAGCAGGATCTCCTCGCGTTCGGCGCGCTGGACCGGGACCTTGGCCTGGGAAGCAAACACCACGGTGTCGATGGGGGAGGTCTGGGGCTGCGGGAACCCGGCGGTCTTCAGGAAAGGAAGCTTCGAGACCAGGATGTCGGGGCTGTGGCCGGTCTCCATGTCGGCCAGGTGCGAGAATTCGCGGGCCTCGGCATGGGAATGCACGATAAACGCGTCCCCGCTTCGCCGGTAGGCCCAGCCCTTGGTGGTCGCCGGGTAGGCGACGCCGGGCAGCGCCGAGATCAGCGCAGCGGGGCGCGCCGAGTTGGTCTTGGAGCGCAGGAGCTTCGTGAAAAGCTCGCTGACCACCGGCCCGGTGGCAGCGGCAAAGATAATGTGTTCCTCGAGCGAGTCGTAATTCAGCGCGGCCCGCGGAATGACCGGAATGTCCTCGGCCTCGAAGCAGGTGCCGGCGGTCGCGGCGGCAATCTGTTCCGGGGTGGGGGCGATCGGGGTGCGCACCAACACCACGCGGCGGTCCCATTCCGGTCCGAGGGCCGAGAGGGTGGTGCAGGCCAGCTTCAGGTAGGAATCGGAGTCGGCCACGGCCACGATGCTGGGTCTGAATGAAAGATTGTTCACGGGGTCAACAGCTCCAGGGACGAGGACAAGTGGGAACGAAGTTCTGGGGTGGCGGCGGGTTTCCACCAGGCGGCAGGGATCCCTTGGCCCAGGATCCGCACCCCGCCCTCGCCCAGCAGCAGCCGCAGGGACGGCAGGGCAGTGGAGGGCAAGGCCCGCACGACCTGGCCGGGGCGCAGCGAGCGCAATCGCATTTCGATGGGGATGGTGTGCTCGCGGACCACGATTCGGTCGTGGTCCGCGAGCAGGGCCAGGAACTTCCCCGACTCGCGGCGGTGCGGGAAGTAGGCGACGGGCCCGTCGAGCGTCAGCGAATCCAGCCAGCGGAAGTACGGCTCCGCGTGGATGAGCCCGTCGGCGGCCATGGCCGAACCGACAACCACGGTGGGCTCGTTGATCCGCTCGGTCACCGGTTGGGTGTTCAGCCATTCGAAGCGGTGGGACTCCAGGTGCCCGCCCAGCTCCAGGAACCGCTGCGCGATGTCGGGCTCGACGGGAAGGGCAGTGAAGATCAGCAGGCGGCCCGCCCGGGCCAGGGCGCGCAGGCGGTACCAGCTGGCGATGCCCAACGCCCGGCGTGCCGGGTTCGTGCGGGAGCGCGGACGCACCAAGGGGGTCGGCTCGGCGGACACCAGCGCCTTGATGAGACCCAGCGTGGCCAGGCCGTCGTCGATGATCACCACTTCCTCCACGGCGATGTACCCCAGCATGGCGCGCTGGACCCTTCCCGAATACGCGTCGCCTATCACCCAGCGCCGGGCCCCGGCGGATCCCGGCGCGGGAGGGGCAGCGGTGGACGGCGCGAACTGCACGCCCGCCGGGGCCTGCGCGATGAGCGTGGCCAGGGTGGCGTCTAGCGTCGTGGTGCCCCCGCGCGGGTGGATGCGGCTGGTGGTTCCCAGCAGCCCGGCTCCGTGCGCCTCGATGGCGGAGAGCAGTTGCAGCGGGGATTCCACCCACACCTCGGCATGTCCGAAGCGGGGACGGGCGACGGCCGATTCAGCGGGATACACGGGAAGAGGTCTCCTGGAGCGTGCGTGCCAATTTTTCCAGGGAGCGGGAGCCGACGCGCAGGGCACGACGCTTGATGCTGCGTCCCCAGACCCGGCTGCGGTTGGCCCGCGAGGGGTGGGCCCAGGTCGGGGGCAGGTCCAGGGCGGCCAGCCGACGGCGCTTGAAATGCGCGGCAAAGGACGAGTAGTTCGACTCCAGGAACGCGGCGGCATCCTCGCGAAGCCCGGGCAGGTTGCGGTACTGCATGCAATAGGCCACGGCGCGCAGCAGTGGGGTGAGTTCGTCGTCGGGACCCGCCTCGGCGGGGGTTGCCAGCTCCTGGACGAGCAGGGCGTCGACGATCGAGACCGGGATGCGGTTGCTGTTCTGGTAGGGGCTCAGTTCCTGCAGCAAGTCCCCGGTGCCCACGGCGATGACGGGGGTGCCAAGCATGTACTTGGCGCTGATCAATGCCGTGGAGAAGCAGGAGATGACCACCAACGGGCTCATGAGCGTGATGACGGTTTCGGCCAGCAGGTCGGTGTGCAGGATCCGGAACTCCAGACCCAGGGACTCTGCGCGGGCACGCAGTTGCAGCGCGGCGGTCGGGCCGGCGCTGGGGTGCGGCTTAAACACCACGGAGTCCGCCCCGGCCTCCCTGGCTGCCAACAGCATGTGATGGTGCAGCTCCAGTTCCCTGGCCGTGTCGAGGATGCCCAGCGAGCCCAGGTACTGGCCCACCACCAGGGCTGCGCCTTGGGGCAGGTCGAGGCCGGCGGGCCCTGCCGCGGCTGCCAGCTCGGCAAAGACGGCGGCCAGCGGCTCGAGGTGCAGGACCTTGCGCTGTACCGGGGCCTCGAGCAGCAGCATGGGCTCCAGGCCCGGCACCAGGTCGATGTGGATCGTCTCGCGCAGGCGCTGGGTCATCTGCACGGACAGCTTGTTGCGCGTGGGGCCGTAGGACATCAACCCGTCCGAATGCACGGAGATCGGTGCGTCGAAGAAGATCCTGGCCAATGCCTGGGCCGGGTTCACCTGGATGGATTCGAGCACCAGCGACACCTGCCCCGCGCCGAGGTTCCAGCGGTGGCGCAACAGTTTCTCGAAGAGCGGGAGTTCCTCGTTCCGGGGATTGAACTGCCCCGGGCGGCGTGGCCACAGCAGCTCGCCCAGGTCCACCACGTCGTCGAAGCGCGCGGCCAGGGCCTCGAAGCCCGGGTTCCCGCGCAGCGGTGTGGTGATTTCGGGCATCTGGCTGCCGTTGGCCAGCACCAGGACGCGGCGCTCGGCCTCCGGGAGCAGGCCGGCATCGACCATCGCGGCCAGCGAGACGACCTGGAAGTAGGTGGACGCCTGGATGAGTTGGATCATTTGCTTTCCCTCTTGGCCGCGGCGGATCGCCGCAGGCCGGTCAATGTCTTGCGGCGCTTGGCGTCGAGTTGGGCCAGCCCGTCTTCCAGCAGCGGTGCCGGCACCATCGCCAGCCGGTCGGCGATGCGCAAGCGCAGGGCCTGGCGCAGGGCGGGCGGGAACTCGGCGGAGCGCTTGAGGTGGTGGCAGGAAACGGCGAGGAATTGCCGCAGTGCCTTGGGTGCGTGGGCCTCGTGCGCCGGATCGTCCAGCACCATGTCCAGGATCCCTGCATAGGCGTCCACGAAGTCCAGTTGCCGGTCGTCGAAGACCTGCGTGAGGGAGCCGGGAAGTCCGCGGCGGTAGAAAACCCCCGGCGCGTTCAGGACCGCGTAGCTTTTGGCGTTGAGGCACAGCTCCCACATCCAGGCCCTGTCCTCGCAGGTGCGCAGCTCCTCGTTGAAGCGCGGTGCAGCGGACTCCAGCACCTCGGCGCGGTACATGCCCGCCCAGACCAGGGGGTAGTCGATCATGGTCGCGGTGTGGATGGGGGAGATGTCGTCGGCCGGGTCCAACACGATGTTTCGGTTGGCCTGCGGAGCGTGGTGCAGGGTCCGGTTCGCGCCGGTGACCCGGACGTGGTCGCAGCGCACGAAGTCCACGTCCAGTGCCTCCAGCCCGTCGGCCAGCTGTGCCAGGTGGTTCGGGGCAAACCAGTCGTCGGGATCCAGGAAGACCACGAATTCGCCGCTGGCGTTTTCCAGCCCGGTGTTGCGGGCGGCGGACACCCCGCGGTTGGCATGGTGCGTGAGGATCTTCAGGCCGGGAATGCGTGTGCCGAACTCCGCGGTGATTGCCACGGTGGCATCGGTGGAGGCGTCATCGACAACCAGGACTTCCAGTTCCCTTCCCTTCAGTTGCTGGAGGGCCAGGGACGCCAGGGCGTCGCCAATGAAATCCTGCTGGTCCATCGCGGGGATGATGACGCTGATGCGGCCGGGGACGCGGGTCTTGACGGGGGGAAGTGTGGCTGTGGAGGGCATGGGGATCTCGGTGTGGTCCTTAGGTCTGGGAGGCTGGTCGACGGCATATGTGGCCACCTAGTCCCGTGGGGTGCCCGCCTGGTAGGCGGACACCCCACGGTGTTGAAGCTATGCGAAGAATGCTACTGGTTAGGCATCGACGCGGCGCAGCCGGGACAGCGGTGCCAGCTCGCCCGGGAAGACCTTCTTGACGCCGTCGCCCATGGCCTGCTCGAGGATGCGGATGTCGCGGATCAGTGCCTCGAAGCCCTTCGGCTCCAGCGAGGAGGCCTGGTCGGAGCCCCACATGGTGCGGTCAAGGGTGATGTGGCGCTCGACGGTGACGGCGCCCAGGGCGACTGCTGCCAGCGAGATCTGCAGGCCGCGCTCGTGGCCCGAGTAGCCGACCGGAACCTGGTAGCGCTCCTGCAGCGTGGTGATCATGCGCAGGTTGGCCTCTTCGGGAGGCAGCGGGTAGGTGGAGGTTGCGTGCATCATGACCAGCTTGTCGGTGCCGAGGGTCTCCACGGCCTTGTCGATCTGCTCGATGGTGGACATGCCGGTGGAGAGGATGATCGGCTTGCCGGTCTCGGCCAGGGCCTTGAGCAGCTCGATGTCGGTGACCGAGGCGGAGGCGACCTTGTGGGTCACTGCGCCCTGCTCTTCCATGAACTCGACCGAGGGGACGTCCCACGGGGAGGCGAAGGCGTGCAGGCCCTGTGCTGCGGCGTAGCGGATCAGTTCCTTGTACTGCGCTGCATCGAATTCGACGCGGTAGCGGTAGTCCAGGTAGGTCATGTCGCCCCACGGGGTGGAACGGATCTTGTCGCGCATGTCCATCGGGGTGGAGATGTCGGGGGTGCGCTTCTGGAACTTCACGGCGTTGGCGCCGGCCTTGGCGGAGACGTCGATGAGCTGCTTGGCGATCTCCATGTCACCGTTGTGGTTGATGCCGATCTCGCCGATGACATAAACCTGCTGGCCGGTGCCCAGGGTCTGCTCGCCGATGGCGACGGGTGCGGTTTCCGTGGTGGTGATAGTCATGGGGGACTTTCCTTTCGTTGATTGCCGGACCGTTCGGGTTGGTTATGTGAAGGTCACGGCGAGAATTGGTGGAAAACTGTGGGGGGCCTAGCGAACCAGTGAGGGTTCCAGTGGCCCGGATGCCGGGACGGTGGCTGTCACGGTGTTTTGGCTGGTGGTGCCGGCCAGGATGAGGTCGGCGGCTTCCCGCACCGCGCCGCGGCCGCCGGGCCGCGAAAGGCGGTGCCGGGCAGCGAGGTGTACGGAGTCTTGCGCGTCCGCCACCGTCAGTGGCCAGCCGACCTGGTTCATGGCGTCCAGGTCGTTCACGTCGTTGCCAAGGTAGGCGACGCGTTCCGGATCCAGGCCGAGGTCGGCGATCCATTGGTTCAGGACGGTGGCCTTGTCGCTCACGGCCTGGGCGACTTCCACGCCGAGCTTGGTGGCCCGGGCGGTGACCACGGGGTTGGTTTCCGTGGACAGGATCAGCAGGTGGATTCCTGCCTTCTTCAGCAGCGAGATGCCCATTCCGTCGGAACGGGAGACCCGTACCGATTCGCTTCCGTCCTGGCCGAGGTAGGCGGTGTCCGGGGTGTGCACGCCGTCGAAGTCGGTGACCAGCGCGTCAACGTCGATCCCGGCCACGGGCGTGTTGTGGGTCAGTCGCCATTGGGCCAAGGCCAGGTCGGCCTCGGTGTCGATGTCGATTCCGTGGTCCTCCGGCACCTGGGCCAGGGCCAGGGAGCCGAAGAAGCGATGTTCCGCCTCAAGGAATCCCGCGGTGTCCATGACGTAGAACGCCCCGGTTTCGCGGAACCGCGGTTCGCGGTCCTGCCGTCGCGGACGCCGTGCGGCATCGTGTCCGCTGGCCTGGGCGGCCCCGGTTTCGTCGCAGCTCCAGTGGAACCCGTGGTCGGGAACCACGGCAAAGCTGACGTCCGCCGCCCCGCTGGCAACCGTGGTGATGGCCGCCTGCAGGTCTGCCGGGTCAATGACCGGCGAGGTGCATTGGATGAAAACGGTGATTTGGGGGAGAACGTCCAGCGTGCCCAGGGCGTGCAACAACACCGATTCGCTGCTTGCTGTGTCACCGGCGATCTCTGCCGGGCGGTCGATGACTGTTGCGCCGTTTGCCAACGCCTCCGCCTTGATGTCCGGGTGATCCGTGCTGACCACGACGTCGAGAACTGACGGCGTGGCAAACGCGGATTCAATGGCCCGGGCCAGCAAGGTTTGGCCGCCGATCCTGCGCAGGTTCTTTAGCGGGATTCCCTTTGATCCCCCGCGGGCCGGGATGATGACCAGGGTCTTCGCTTCGCTGTTCGTACTCACAACCAAAGACGCTATCGGCGCAAGTCAACGAGCCGACCGCATTTAGGTTAACGGGAAGCGACAACTGGGAGACTATTGGGAAATGTCGATGATAACCCCTTGTCAGGACGCTTTTGCCATGGTTGAAATTAAGGATTGGGTATCGCCCGGGCAGCCGGGTTGCCCCAAGGGGAAGGTAAATGCAGGCCGGGCATGGGGGGCAGGGTTTCGTCGTGCGGCGGGTGCTGCACCGGGGCCGGAGTGCGAAGCCTGTCGGTGTCGGGGCCACCGTGGCCGGCGCGGGTGAGGGCGGCGTATCCGCGGGAGGGCACCGCCTCCGGCCCCAGTGCACGCGGGCTGCCTTCGGCCGGGACTCTCGCAACGGGAACTGTTTTCCGTACCTATGATGGATGGACGGAACCATCCACCAAAGCAGGGAACAAAGTGAGCGAAAAACCGCCGGTAGATCCGCTGGCGTTGGAGAACCAGGTTTGTTTTGCGCTGTCCTTGGCGTCGCGCAGCGTGGTCGCGGCCTATCGGCCGGTCCTTGAGCCGCTGGGGCTAACCCATCCCCAATACCTTGTCATGTTGACGCTCTGGGAGCATGAACCTCTGTCAATCAAGGGCCTGAGCAATCTGCTCCAATTGGACCCCGGAACACTGTCGCCGCTGGTGAAGCGAATTGAAGCTCTCGGCTATGTGCGGCGCAGCCGCAGTGCGGCCGATGAGCGGACCCTGGAGATAGTGCTGACCGAAAAAGGCAGGGACGCCCGGGAGCTTGCCCTGGAGGTGCCCACGGAGATGATGCGGCGACTGGATATGGACGGCGAAGAACTCATTGCCCTCCACGCGACCATGAAGAAGGTCATCGCGGCCGCCTCCAAGGCGCCCCACTAGGACCCTCCGCATTCACCGGAGGATGCCCCGGGGTAATTAGTTGGTGTACCAATCATTGGCTTACAATTGAACCGACGCAGCCCACCGGACGATCCGCCCGCAATCGGGTTGTTGTCCCACAGAAAGAGACTGGAAACCCATGAGTGACAAGAAATTGCCCATTGTCGAGGACACCACGGGATTGAGCCTCACCTACCGCGTTCTGTGGCGCCTGCAGTTCCTGGGGTTCACCGTCCTTGGCCCCGCAGACCAATTGCCGCACCGCGATCCGCGCGAGCGCCTGAAGCGCGACCGTGCCCGCAAGGTGCTGCGCGCCCACGAAGCGGCCGGAACCCAAGCGCCCGATGAGGTCATTGCGGCAGCAAACCGTTGATCCAGTGCCGCCCGGCCCTTCCATCGTTGCGATAAGGCCATGTCTCCCCGGGGGGCATTGCCTTTTGGTGAAGAGATGGGATTTAGCCGCGGCAGGCGCGTGATGCATTGAGTGAAACCGCCGTGCGAACAAGCCAGGGAACGGCGTATCCCCTGGCTTGGCGCAAGGACTTGTGGCTGGCGTTGAGGAAACACGCCAACGATCAAGGTTCCCGCAAGAACGGCTAAATCAAGCCTTGAGATGATTGCGGAAAGCTTGGCGGAAGTTTGCCGAAAAGTTAATCTCCATCTTGTGGTTCGACCTGCACAGTAGATGTTGCACCGGTCGCTGGGTCCGGTGCAGGACTTGTGAAGGACCAACACGATGAACAAGATGACGAAGGGTGCTCTTGCGACCGGCCTCGACGTGGCACTGCTGCTGGGAGGCGGCGGAACGCTCGCAGTTTGGAACAAATCAGTGGCCGAGCCGGCAGGAACCATTACCTCGGGCGATCTTGAGCTGACCGCGGGCACCGGAACCTGAACCAATGACGCCGGCACCGCGATCCAACTGGGTTCATACAAGGCAGTCCCGGGCGACGCGCTGCACTTCTCGCAACCAGTCACCGTGGCGCTTGCCGGCAACCTGATGAGCGCGTCGCTCACGCTGACCAATAATCTTGCCTCTTCGGTCTCTTACCTCCAGGTCGGCAGTGCGACCCTGAAGGATGCAAGCGGAACCGTCGTCACCGGGCCCCTTGATCCCAGTTCGTCCGGTAAGTACACCGCCTCGGTCAGTGTGAAATTCCTGGAATCAACCACCGGGACCGAGGGCACCAAGGCCACCAACGACCTGGGAAACATCGGTTTCAAGCTGGAACAGATCGCGCCTGCCGGCACCACCGAGCCGTAACGCGACCGCCGGTAAAACCAGGAACCACGAGGAACACCGCATGGGCACGAAAACGACGCTGAGGATGGTTGCGATCTTGGGGGCCGCAACCATCCTGGCGCTGTTCACGGTGCAGGGAACCCTTGCCGCGTGGAACCAAACGGAAACATCGACACGCCAGATCGTGACCGGCGCCGACTTCTCGTTGGCCGTCAAGGCATCCGGGGCAACGACCCAACAGCTCTCGGTTGCGGGGCAAACCGTGACGATTCCCGGGGTCACCGGGCTACTGCCCGGAGCCACCCGCACCACCGCCGTCACACTCACCAATTCGAGCAACGCCGGCAGCGGGACGTTCCGCATCAGAGTGGATCCGGGACTGCCAAAGGCAACAGGTGCGCTCGCGCCCTATCTCACCACCGTCCTCTACATGGTCCAGGGCGCCGATTGCTCGGTGATCCGCGTGTCAACGGCAGTGGAGCTGGGACAGGGCCAAAGTGGCACGCTCTGCCTGAGAGTCGCGCTGGCGGCCAATGCCCCGGCAACCCTTGGGGGAGCGGTTGCCGGCGTTGGCTTCAACCTCAACGCCACCCAACTCCAGTAAACCCACCTCCCAGAAAGGTATGGTCCCCCATGTCCCGGCATACGGCAGCACATTCATCCTTCACCCGCCACGCACTTGGCCGGGCCGGGACCGCCGTCAGTTTCGTCGCCCTGGTTGCTGCCTCGTTGGCAGCATTGGTGCTCATCGTGGTCCCCGCACTCACGGGGTCGCAGGCCTATTCGGTGCTGACCAGCTCCATGCTGCCGAACTATGGACCGGGAACGCTGCTGGTCGTCAAACCCGCCCCGTTTGAATCGTTGAACGTCGGCGACGTGGTGACCTACCAGCTTGAATCTGGCCGCCCGGAAGTCATCACCCACCGCATCGATTCACTCGCCGCGGACCAGTCGGGCATGCGCACGCTGGTCACTCGGGGAGACAACAACGATGTTGCCGATGAAACCCCTGTCACCGAGGTGCAGATGCGCGGGAAGCTGTTCTACGCGGTGCCGTACGCAGGATTCGCGGCCAATTGGCTAGGCAACCACGACCGCGGACTGGTGGGCAACCTTGCTGCAGCCGGGCTGATTGGCTACGGTGCCATCACCATGATCCGCGGACTTCTCGCACGGCGGCGTGCCGCGGCGACCCCCGGCCAGGACGACGAGGCCTCCCGGCAGGTGTCGGCGTGAGCGCGCGCGGCACCCGCGAGCGGTCGGGTTCGTGGCGCATCGCGGCGATTGTCTACGGCGTCATCGTGGTCCTTGGGCTCGGCGCCACCGGAGCACACGCGCTGTGGACGCTGAGCGGGTCGGTGGCCTCCACCGTGGTCGCCGGCGCGTGGGCACCGCAGGGCGTCAACCCCGCAACCGTGACCTGTACCCGCAAGGACGGGCCGCTGTTGGGCGATTCATACTCCGATCTGACCCTGAAATGGGGCGCAGTCGACGCCACCGGATACACGGTGCAAGCCGTGCGGAACTCGGTCACGACCACAAAAACCACATCGAACACAACGGCAACCTTGCGCCTGGACGGCGCGGCCCTGTTGGGCACCTACGTGTATGCCGTGACAATCACGCCCACGGCCTCGGGGCTTAGCGGCGCGCCGGCGCGCGTCACGGCGGAGCTGTCCAAGGTCCTGCTCGTGACCAGCGTGAAGTGCACCCCGGCCTCATAGCGGGCCGGGACGGCTACGCTCCGACGTAGGCTCCCAGGTGCTTGCCGGTCAGCGTGGAACCATCGGCCACCAGCTCCGCAGGGGTCCCCTCGAAAACGATGGTGCCCCCGTCGTGGCCGGCGCCCGGGCCGAGGTCGATGATCCAGTCGGCGTGGGCCATGACCGCCTGGTGGTGCTCGATCACGATGACCGACTTGCCCGACTCCACCAGCTTGTCCAGCAGGCCCAGCAGCTGCTGGACGTCGGCCAGGTGCAGGCCCGTGGTCGGCTCGTCCAGGATGAGGATGCCGCCGGATTCTCCCATGTGGGTGGCCAGTTTGAGGCGTTGGCGTTCGCCGCCCGAAAGTGTGGTCAGCGGCTGGCCGATGCCCAGGTAGCCCAGGCCCACGTCCGAGAGCCGGGAGAGGATCTTATGTGCTGCCGGCAGCTTCGCCTCGCCGGCGGCGAAGAATTCCTCGGCTTGCGCCACCGACATCGCCAGCACCTCGGAGATGTCCTTGCCGCCCAGATGGTAGTCGAGCACCATCGCGTCGAAGCGCTTGCCCTCGCACTCCTCGCAGGTGCTGGAGACCCCGGCCATCATGCCCAGGTCGGTGTAGATGACCCCGGCGCCGTTGCAGGTGGGGCAGGCGCCCTCGGAATTCGCGCTGAACAGTGCCGGCTTCACGCCGTTGGCCTTCGCGAAGGCCTTGCGGATCGGCTCCAGCAACCCGGTGTAGGTGGCGGGGTTGGAGCGCCGGGAGCCCTTGATGGAACCCTGGTCGATGCTGATGACGCCCTCGCGCCCGGCCACCGAACCGGTGACCAGCGAGCTTTTTCCGGACCCGGCGACGCCGGTGAGCACCGTGAGCACGCCCAGGGGGATGTCCACGTCGACGTTCTTCAGGTTGTTGGTGTTGGCACCGCGCACCTGAAGCGCCGAGGTGGAAGTGCGCACGGTCTCCTTCAGCGTCGCCCGGTCATCCAGGTGGCGCCCGGTAATGGTGTCGCTGGAGCGCAGGCCCTGCACGGAGCCCTCGTACATGATCTGCCCGCCGGCGGTGCCTGCCTTCGGGCCTAGGTCAACGACGTGGTCGGCGATGGCGATGGCCTCGGGCTTGTGCTCGACGACCAGCACGGTGTTTCCCTTGTCGCGCAGGGCAAGCAGCAGCTCGTTCATCTTGTCGATGTCGTGCGGGTGCAGCCCGATGGTCGGCTCGTCGAAGACGTAGGTGACGTCGGTGAGCGAGGAACCCAAGTGGCGGATCATCTTGGTGCGCTGCGCCTCGCCGCCCGAAAGCGTACCGGAGGGGCGGTCAAGGGAGAGGTAGCCCAGCCCGATGTCGACGAAGGAATCCAGCGTGTCTCCCAGGGCGCCGAGCAGCGGGGCGACCGAGGGTTCGCGAAGCCCGCGGACCCACGCTGCCAGGTCGCTGATCTGCATGGCGCAGGCGTCGGCGATCGACTTCCCGTCGATCTTGGAGTTTCGGGCGTGCTCGGCCAGGCGCGTACCGCCGCACTCGGGGCAGGCGGTGAACGTAATGGCGCGCTCCACGAAGGCGCGGATGTGCGGCTGCATGGCTTCGACGTCCTTGGCCAGGAAGGACTTCTGCATCTTGGGGATAATGCCTTCGTAGGTGAGGTTGATGCCCTCGACCTTGATCTTGGTGGGCTCCCGGTACAGCAGGTCATGCATTTCGGTCTTGGTGAATTTGGCCAGCTTCTTGTCCATGTCGAAGTAGCCGGATCCGGAGAAAATGCGCCCGTACCAGCCGTCCATGGAGTATCCGGGAACCGTCAGCGCCCCCTCGGAAAGTGACTTGGTCTCGTCGAACAGCGCGGTGAGGTCGAAGTCGTTGACCTTCCCGCGGCCCTCGCACTCCGGGCACATGCCGCCGGTGATGGAGAAGCTGCGCCGCTCCTTGATCTTCTTGCCGCCCTTTTCGAGGGTGACGGCGCCGGCGCCGGAGACCGAGGGGACGTTGAAGGAGTAGGCCTGCGGGGAGCCGATGTGCGGCTGCGCCAGTCGGGAGTAGACGATGCGCAGCATCGCGTTCGCGTCGGTGACGGTCCCGACGGTGGAGCGCGGGTTGGAGCCTAGGCGTTCCTGGTCCACCAGGATCGCGGTGGTCAGCCCCTCGAGCGTGTCGACCTCGGGGCGGGCCAGGGTGGGCATGAAGCCCTGTACGAACGCGGAGTACGTCTCGTTGATCATGCGCTGGGACTCGGCGGCAATGGTGCCGAAGACCAGCGAGGACTTGCCGGATCCGGAGACGCCGGTGAACACCGTGAGGCGGCGCTTGGGGATCTCGACGCTGATGTCCTTGAGGTTGTTCACCCGCGCGCCGCGCACGCGGATCACCTCGTGGCTGTCCGCGGCGTGCACCGATGCGGGCCTGTTGGTGGTCATCTCGCTGGTCATCGCTTTTCCCCTTCGTGCCGTTTCCGCGTCGGCGGAACTCCCGTGCCTACACTATCGCCCCGGTGCCGGCGTCGGCTTCTTGGAAACTGCGGCACCGCACCAAATCCTGCCCGCAGCCGGACCCAGCAGCTCAGCCAAGTTCCGGCAACCTGGAAAGCAATGCCCTGGCCGCCTCGGTCGGGTCGTCTGCGTCGGTGATCGCGCGCACCACCACGATGCGCGAGGCTCCGGCGGCGACGACCTGCTCCACGTTGGCGAGGTCGATCCCGCCGATGGCGAACCACGGCTTGGATGTTTGGAGGGCGGCGGCGTGTTCCACCATCTCCAGTCCGACGGCCGCGCGGCCGGGCTTGGTCGGGGTGGCCCACAGTGGGCCGACACAGAAGTAGTCGGTGTTGGGGTCTGCATCCGCCGCGGTGATCTGTTCGGGATCGTGGCTGGACAGCCCCACGATGGCCGAGGGGCCGAGCAAGGACCGTACACCCGGAAGCGGCAGGTCCTTTTGGCCCACGTGGAACACCGGTGCGCCGGAAAGCAGCGCGAGGTCGGCGCGATCGTTGACCGACCACAACTTGCCGAATTCCCCGGCCACATCGCGCAGCACCCGGAGCAGCTCGAGCTCCTGCCCGGCATCGAGGTTCTTGTCGCGCAGCTGGATGATGTCCACCCCGCCGGCATAGGCGGCACGCAGGAACTCGGCGAAATCCCCGCGGTCGGCCCGGGCATCGGTGCACAAGTACAGGCGTGCGGAGGCGAGGCCCGGGGCGCTTAAGACGGGAGTTGCTTCATCTTGGGTGGTGATCTGGCTCATGTCTCATAGACTAGTTCAGTACCGCGGGAGCCAGGAAAGCTGGCTGAGAGGGCGCCGATTGCGCCGACCGACAGACGCCATCCCCACACCGGGGCGGCGTGGAACCTGATCCGGCTCATACCGGCGTAGGGAAGGAGACCTCGATGTCGTGCACCGTGCCCGACCCCCTGTCCACCGGCATTGCCGTCATCGGCGGCGGAATCATCGGCCTGGGCATCGCCCTGGAAGCCCAGCGCGCCGGGCACCGGATCACGCTGATCGACCCGGACCCGGCCGCCGGTGCCACGTACGCCGCCGCCGGCATGCTGGCCCCGGTCAGCGAGCTGCACTACCAGGAAGAGGACCTGCTTTCCCTTACCCTGGCTTCCTCCGCCCGCTGGCCCGGCTTTGCCCGGACCCTGGCCGCCGAGACCGGGCTGGACATCGGATACCGCACCACCCCCACGCTGGCCCTCGCTGCCGACGCCGCCGACCGCGCCGCGCTGGGCGACCTGCGCGAGGCACAAACCCGGCAGGGACTTCAGGTGGACCGGGTGACCACCCGGGAGGCCAGGGTGCGCGAGCCGATGCTGTCCCCGAACATTTCCGCCGCCCATTTGATCACACAGGACCACCAGGTCGACCCGCGGGCCCTGGCCAAAGCCATCCTGACGCGCCTGGCCGCCGTGGGCCGCGAACGCGACGGGACCGAACCGTCCAAGACCCTCGTCCGCGCCCGGGCGACGGGCCTGCTGCACCAGGACCCCGCCGATTCCCGCTCCCCGGTCACCGGGGTGCTGCTTGCCGACGGCACCGAGATCCATGCCCGCGAGACGATCCTCGCCAACGGCCTGGGTGCCGCCGATTTCGCCGGACTGCCCGAATCCCTGGTGCTTCCGCTGCGCCCGGTGCACGGGGACATCCTGCGGTTGCGCGTGCCCGAGCACCTGCGTCCGCTGACCACCGCCACGCTGCGCGGGATGGTGCGCGGGCTGCCGGTGTACGTGGTCCCGCGCGAGGATGACACCGTGGTCATCGGAGCGACCGCCCGCGAGGACGGCAACCCGGGGGTCAGCGCCGGGGGAGTGCACCAGCTGCTGCGCGACGCGCAGGTGCTGCTGCCCGCGGTCGCCGAGCTCGAACTCATCGAAACCACCGCCCGCGCCCGCCCCGGGACCCCCGACAACGCGCCGCTGCTCGGACGCGTGGCGGCCTGGGATGGTGCGGATGTGCCGGGTCTGCTGATCGCCACCGGATTCTTCCGCCACGGCGTGCTGCTCACGCCGGTCGCCGCCCACATCGTCCTCGAGCTGGTCGCCGGCCGCAGCGACCCCGCCTGGGACCGCTTCCGACCCGACCGGTTCTCACCGGCATTGAAACCCAAGGAGTATGCATGAGCACCATCCAACTCAACGGCGCCCCCCGGCCGCTGGCCGCCGGAACCACCCTGGCCGAACTCGTCACCGCCGTCACCGGCCGCGAGCTGCTGCCCACCGGCAAGCCAGCCGACGGCGGACGCCTGGGCGTGGCCGTTGCCCGCAACTCCGGGATCGTGCCGCGCAGCCAGTGGTCGGTGACCGAGCTTGAGCAGCACGACGACATCGAGATCGTCACCGCCGTCCAGGGCGGCTAAGCACCTCCCTGCACCTCCGCCCCGCCCCCCTCTTGGAAGAAAGCGAAGGACCATGACACAAACACTCACGCAGGCCGAACCGCTGGTCATCGACGGCATCACCCTGGGCTCACGGCTCATCATGGGCACCGGCGGCGCCCCGAGCCTGGACGGGCTGGGTGCCGCGCTGATTGCTTCCGGCACCGAGCTGACCACGGTGGCCATGCGCCGCTACAGCGCTCCCGGCCCGGGGTCCACCGGCGGCACCAACCTCTTTGACCTGCTGTTGGAGAACAACATCCGCGTCCTGCCCAACACCGCCGGCTGCTTCACCGCCCGCGAGGCGGTCATGACCGCCGAGCTCGGACGCGAGGCCCTGGAAACCGACTGGGTCAAGCTCGAGGTGATCGCCGACGAGCACACGCTGCTGCCCGACGCGCTCGAACTCGTCGAGGCCACCGAGGCCCTGGTGGAGCGCGGCTTCAAGGTCTTCGCGTACACCAACGACGATCCGGTGCTTGCCCTGCGCCTGGAACAGCTTGGGGCCGCGGCCGTCATGCCGCTGGGCGCCCCGATCGGGACCGGGCTGGGAATCCTGAACCCGCACAACATCGAATTGATCGTCTCCCGGGCCTCGATCCCCGTCATCCTCGATGCCGGAATCGGCACCGCCTCCGATGCCGCGCTGGCCATGGAGCTGGGCTGCGATGCGGTTCTGCTGGCCTCCGCGGTGACCCGGGCACAGGACCCGGTGGCCATGGCACAGGCCTTTAGACATGCCGTCATTGGTGGCAGACTGGCGGCACAAGCAGGGCGCATCCCCAGGCGCACGCACGCCCTGGCCTCCTCCGCCATGGAGGGACGCCCGGATCTCTAGAACCGGAACCCGAAGGAGAGAACCATGCCCGCAAAAGACGTTCTGACACTCGAACAAGTCCAGGCGAATCTGCTGCAGCTGCCGCAGTGGCGCTATGGAATGGGAGCGCTGCGCACCGCGCTGAAGTGCCAGTCCTCGGCCTCGGCGCTGGCGCTGTTTTCCACCATCGGCGCCCTGGCGCAGGAAGCCAACCACCACCCGGACGTCGACTGGCGCTACGACACCTTGTTCATCACCCTGACCTCGCACGACGCAGGAGGCAGGGTGAGTGCGCGCGATGCGGCGCTGGCCAGGTCGATCTCCGCCCAGGCGCAGAACTCCGGCGCCGTGGCCAAGCCTGAACTGTTGCGCGTGGTGGAGATCGCCATCGACACCGACGACGAGGACGCCATCTCGGAAACCTGGCGCACGGCGCTGGGCTACAAGCGGCAGAAGGACGGCAGCCTGGCCGACCCCTTCGGCCGGGGACCGGCCCTGTGGTTCCAAAAGACCGCCACGCCCAACGCCAACCGTTTCCACCTGGACATCACGGTGCCGCACAGTGAAAGTTCGCCCATCCTCAGCGAGTTGGAAGCCACCGGCGCTGCCCTGGACCCCGAGGCCGCCCCCAGGTTTGTGGTGGCCACCGATGCGCAGGGCAACAGGCTATGCCTGTGCACCGAGGAAGGCCGCGAAATCGACGGCTCTCCCGTGGATGGCCAGTAGCCCCACTCCTTAAGGGTCATCCCCCAAAAGCGTTTCGCGGGGATGACCAACATTGTTCTGGTTGCAAACGGCAGATCATTTTTTGTTGTCCCTTTTGTCCCCCTAAGGCAGGTTTCATTGAGTCAGACGCTCGTCGAAAACAACATGGCAATGTTGCCGCCCCTCGTGGAACCGGGGCCGCCCCTGATCGCCGAGGAACTCGAACGCTACTCCCGCCATGCCCTCATGCCGGAGATCGGGCTCGAGGGACAGCGCCGGCTGCGCAACGCCAAGGTGCTGGTCATCGGCGCCGGCGGCCTGGGCTCGCCCGCGCTGCTGTATCTGGCCGCCGCCGGGGTGGGAACGCTGGGGATCGTCGATGACGACACCGTTGAACTGAGCAACTTGCAGCGCCAGGTGATCCACGGGGTCCACGACATCGGCCGCACCAAGCTGGAGTCCGCCCGCGAATCGATTGCAGCCATCAACCCCGGGGTGGAGATCGTGCTGCATCCGGTGCGGCTGGATTCGACCAATGTGCTGGAGATCTTCGCCGGCTACGACGTCATCCTGGACGGCGCGGACAACTTTGCCACGCGCTATCTGGTCAACGACGCCGCGGCGCTGCTGGGCAAGCCCTACGTCTGGGGTTCGATCCTGCGCTTCGATGGACAGGTGAGCGTCTTCTGGGCGAAGCACGGCCCGAATTACCGCGATCTCTATCCGGAGCCTCCGGCGGCGGGCACCGTCCCCTCCTGCGCGGAGGGCGGTGTCTTCGGGATGCTGTGTGCCTCGATCGGGGCCATGATGGTGACGGAGGCCGTCAAGCTCATCACCGGCGTGGGCGAGACCCTGCTGGGCCGGCTGCTGGTCTTCGATGCGCTCGGCGCACGCTGGCGCGAACTGCGCATCGCCCGGGACCCGGAGGCCTCCCCGATCACCGAACTCATCGACTACGGGAGCTTCTGCGGCATCTCCGCGCCCGGGAACCGGGAAGAGGCGGACGAGGCCCTGATCGGGGTCGGGGAGCTGGCCGACCGGTTGGCCGCCAGGGATACGGGGGCAGCGGACTTCCTGCTGCTCGATGTGCGCGAGCCGGTGGAATTCGAAATCTCCCGCATCCCCGGGTCCGTGCTGGTGCCCCTCGCGGGAATCAAGGACGGATCCGCGCTGGACGGGATTCCCCGCGGCGTGCCGCTGATCCTGCACTGCAAGTCCGGGGTCCGCTCCGGACAGGCGCTCGATGCCCTGCGCTCCGCCGGCTACGGAGACGTGGTGCACCTCAGTGGCGGGATCGATGCGTGGGCAACCATGGCTTGACCACCGCGCTCACGGGGCCGTTCGCGGTCACACGGTCCGCATCCATTACCGGGAGAAAACCATGAAACATGTACGCGCGGCCTCGCTGTTCGCGGCCGGGCTGGGGATCGCCGTCCTGCTGGGGGCCTGCACCCCGGCGCCACCGACCGGCCCGGGCCCCTCCACGCCCCCGCCTTCTCCGTCCCTCTCCGCATCCGGGACGGCCACCTCGGCACCGCTCCGGGATCCGGCGCCGGCGGGCACCCCGCGGGCGGTGGCCACGGGCCTGCAGGCGCCTTGGTCGGTGGTGTTCCGCAACGGAACCCCGCTTCTCAGCGAACGCGACTCCGCCCGCATCCTTGAACTTGCCGAGGACGGCACGACGCGCGAGATCGGAACCGTCCCCGGCGTCCGGCACGGCGGGGAGGGCGGTTTGCTGGGCCTTGCCGTCGATTCGCGGGACCGCCTGTACGTGTACTCGACCGCGGCCGGGGGCAACCGGATCCAGCGCTTCGAGCTGACCGGTGCGCCCGGGTCGCTGGCCCTGGGCAGCCCCGAGACAATCCTGGAGGGAATCCCCGCGGCAGGCGTCCACAACGGCGGGCGCCTGGCCTTCGGCCCCGACGGGATGCTCTACGCCACGGCGGGCGATGCCTCAGAGGGCGGCAGCGCGCAGGACCTGGACTCCCTGGGCGGCAAGATCCTGAGGATGACCGCCGAGGGAGCGGTGCCACCGGACAATCCGTTCCCCGGCTCGCTGGTCTACAGCTACGGGCACCGCAACCCGCAGGGCCTGGCCTGGGCGAAGGACGGCACCATGTTCGCCGCCGAATTCGGGCAAAACACCTGGGACGAACTGAACATCATCACCCCGGGCGCCAACTACGGCTGGCCGCGGGTCGAGGGCATCGCCGACGAGGAGGGCTTCACCAACCCCGTGCAGCAGTGGGAGCCCGGTGCCGCGAGCCCCAGCGGCATGGTGCACGTGGACGGGACGCTGTTCATCGCGAACCTGCGCGGTACGGTGCTGCGCCAGGTGCCCGTCGCCGACCCCTCCACTTCCACCGAACACTACAACGGCGAGTTCGGAAGGATCCGCGACGTGGCAGTGTCCCCGGACGGGGAACTCTGGATTCTCACCAACAACACCGACGGGCGGGGCAACCCCGGCCCCGACGACGACCGCATCCTGGGCGTTCGCCTGGACCGGGGGTAGGGATCCGCCCGCGTGCCGCCGCCGGGGGAGGCCGTGCGGAACCTAGGCCAGCGTTGCCGCGTCGATGACGAAGCGGTAGTGGACATCGGAGGCGAGCACGCGCTCGTAGGCCTTGTTGATGTCCTGGGCCGCGATGACCTCGACCTCGGCGGCGATCCGGTGCCCGGCGCAGAAGTCCAGCATTTCCTGGGTCTCGCGGATGCCGCCGATCATCGAACCGGCAAACGAGCGCCGGCCGGTAATCAGTGAAAACACGTTGACCGGCAGCGGCTCGGCCGGGGCGCCGACGTTGACCAGCGCGCCGTCAAGGGCCAGCAGCTGCAGGAAGGCGCTGATGTCGATACCGGCGCTGACGGTGTTGATGATCAGGTCGAAGGATCCGGCGAGCACCTCGAACGTCTCGGGGTTTTCCGTGGCGAAGTAGTTCCCGGCACCCAGCTTCAGGCCGTCTTCCTGCTTCTTGAGCGTCCGCGACAGCACGGTGACTTCCGCGCCCATGGCATGGGCGATCTTGACCGCCATGTGCCCGAGTCCGCCGAGCCCAATCACCGCGACCTTCTTGCCCGGTCCGGCGCCCCAGCGGCGCAGCGGGGAGTAGGTGGTGATGCCGGCGCACAGCAGGGGAGCGGCGACGTCGAGTTCCAGGGCGGCGGGGATGTTCACCACGAAGTCCTCGTTCACCACAACGGCCGTGGCGTAGCCGCCCTGGGTGATGGTTCCGTCGACATCCGTGGCGCCGTAGGTCCCGATGTTGCCCAACAGGCAGTACTGCTCCTCGCCGGCGCGGCAGTGGACGCATTCGCGGCAGGAGTTGACCATGCAGCCAACGCCCACGCGGTCGCCCACGGCGTGCCGGGTGACCGCGGCTCCGACCTCGGTGACGATGCCGGCGATCTCGTGGCCCGGGACCAGCGGGTACTGCTGTTCGCCCCATTCCCCGCGGACGGTGTGAATGTCCGAGTGGCAGATCCCGGAGTACTTGATACTGATCAGCACATCGTGCGCCCCGACCTCGCGGCGGTCGATGAGGGTGGGAACGAGGTCTTCCGTGGCGGACGGTGAGGCGTAGGCGTTGACTTGAAGCATGGTTCTCCGTTTTGCGATAGGAAGGTTTCACTGCGGGACGGATACAAAGAGGCGCAAGGCCGCCTGCCGCGAGACGGCAGGATTTCGGTCCGCACCACGTGGTGCGTCGATCCGTCCCAGTCAATCAAATCATCATGGGCAATCGCTGAGGGAGGCCCCGCCGAGGCGTGTACTGGCAGGGTATGCCCGGGTGCCGCCGCGACGGTCCGGTTCCGAGTCAGGCATCCGATGGTTATCCACGAACGCGGTTCCCTGACTCCAAGTACGTCACAGACAACCGGAAGCCGGCGCGTCTACAATGTCTTAGGCGCCGGAACACTCACTGCACCAAGCCGGTGGCCCGGGGATGGCATCCAAGGATGAATGCCGCCCCCAGCACAACCCCCTTCCAGGAGATCCCCCCTATGCAGCGCACCATGTTCAAGTCCAAGATCCACCGCGCCACGGTCACGCACGCGGACCTGCACTACGTCGGATCCATCACCATCGATGCCGACCTTTTGGACGCGGCTGACATCCTTCCCGGGGAACTGGTCTCGATCGTGGACGTCACCAACGGCGCCCGGCTGGAGACCTACACGATTGCCGGGGAGCGCGGTTCGGGGGTCATCGGCATCAACGGCGCCGCCGCCCACCTGGTCAACGTGGGGGACCTGGTCATCATCATCACGTACGCCTCCATGACCAACGCCGAGGCCCGCGCCTTCAAGCCGTCCGTGGTGCACGTGGACGAACACAACGCCATCCGCGCGCTGGGCACCGACCCCGCCGAGGCGCTCGCCGACGGCCTGGAAACCCCGCCCTTCGCCATCTTCGCCGACGCCTGAGAATCCGCCAGGTCTCTCCCCTGCCGTGAGAAGCGGCATGATGGAACCATGGAGAACACCGCCGCGCACCCTTGGACCAAGAACTACCAGCCGGGCGTCCCGGCCGAGATCGAGCTGCCCACCGAATCCCTGAGCGCGATGTTCGAGCGTTCCGTCGCCGAAGCCGGGGACAGTCCCGCCACCGAGTTCTTCGGGAAGCGCACCAGCTACCGCGAGCTCGGCGAGCAGGTGGAACGCGCCGCCGAGGGGCTGCGCCGACTCGGCGTGCGCGCCGGGGACAGGGTCGCGCTGATCCTGCCCAACTGTCCGCAACACGTTATTGCCTTCTACGCGGTGCTGCGGCTGGGCGCGGTGGTCGTTGAGCACAACCCGCTCTACACCTCGCGCGAACTGCGCCACCAATTCGAGGACCACCAGGCCCGCGTCGTCATCGCCTGGGACAAGGCGGCCGAATCGGTGCGTCAGTTCCCGAAGGACATGCGCATCGACACCGTGGTCTCGGTGAACCTGCTCGAAGCCTTCCCGGCCGTGAAGCGCATGGCGCTTAACCTGCCAGTGAAGAAGCTCCGCGCTTCCAAGGCCGCGCTGACCGCGCCCGCCCCCGGGACCATGGCCTTCAAGGACCTGCTCAAGGCCGAGCGGATCGATGCCGCCCATCCGCGCCCGGGCGTGGAGGACCTCGCGGTCATCCAATACAC
Source organism: Paeniglutamicibacter sp. ZC-3 (assembly GCF_025847175.2). NCBI lineage: Bacteria > Bacillati > Actinomycetota > Actinomycetes > Micrococcales > Micrococcaceae > Paeniglutamicibacter > Paeniglutamicibacter sp. ZC-3. The sequence goes on from NZ_JAOYTG010000018.1 coordinate 40,595, forward strand.
CTCCGGGACCACGGGAAGGCCCAAGGGTGCGATGCTCACCCACTTCAACCTGTACTCCAACGCCCTGCAGGGCGAGGCCTGGATGGCCGGGGCGCGGGAACGCCAGGAGATTCTCTACGCGATCCTGCCGATGTTCCACGCCTTCGGCATGACCCTGTACCTGACCTTCGGCGTGAAAAAGCAGGGTCTGCTGGTGCTCTTCCCCAAGTTCGACCCCGACCTGGTGCTTCAGGCCATGAAGAAGTCACCGGCCACCGTGTACTGCGCCGTCCCGCCAATCTACGAGCGCACGGCCCTGGCCGCGAAGGCCAAGGGCATCTCGCTGCGCTCGGCCAAGTACTGCATCTCCGGGGCCATGAACCTGCCCGATTCAGTCGTAGAGCTGTGGGAGTCGGTCTCCGGCGGCCTGCTGGTGGAGGGCTACGGGATGACCGAGTCCTCCCCGGTGGCCCTGGGCAACCCCTTCCACCCGACCCGGCGCACCGGGACCATCGGGGTGCCGTTCCCCTCGACGGACATGAAGGTCGTGGACTTGGATGACGCGTCGATCGAGGTGGCCCAGGGCGAGCCCGGCGAGTTGCTGCTAAAAGGCCCACAGGTGTTCGCCGGTTATTGGAACAACCCGGAGGAGACTGCCAAGACGCTCACCGCCGACGGCTGGTTGCGCACCGGGGACGTGGTGACGGTTGATGCCGAGGGCTTCACCACGATCGTGGACCGAGCCAAGGAACTGATCATCACCGGCGGCTTCAACGTCTCGCCGACCGAGGTCGAGTCCGTGCTGCGCGCCCACCCGGATGTGTTGGACGCCGCCGCGTTCGGCAAGGCGTTGGAACGCGGCGGGGAAATGGTGGTTGCCGCCGTGGAGCTGGAGCCCGGGACGGAATTGGACGAGGACGCGCTGCGCGAGCACTGCCGCGGACAGCTGGCGGGCTACAAGGTGCCCAAGCGGATCGTGGCCATCGATCAGATGCCGCGCTCCATGCTGGGCAAGATCCTGCGCAAACAGGTCCGCGAACAGGTCGCACCCGGACTGTAGGAACCCACGCGAAAGCCCCGGGACGAATGCGGCATCGGCCGCATCCGTCCCGGGGCCCTCTTGCTTTCGGGCCCTACTTCTTGGCGGTTCCGTCGGCGCCGACGGCGAATTCCACGACGTCGTCGTAGACGCGGCGTTCGGTCTTGACCAGGTTGTAGTCTTCGTCGAGGACCGGAAAGAGGTAGATGGGGCTGAGCTTGATCTTCGCCCCGTCGCCCTGCCGGGTGATGTCGATCTGCAGGTGGCCGTAGTGCAGGCCGCCGTCAAGAAGCTGCGGGGTTCCGTTCTCGTCGGTGGCCCAGGTCTCGGGCTGGTTGGCCGCGGCGGACCACTTCGAGTGGGTGTTGAAGCGCAGCGGCTCGTACTCGCCCTTCTCGTTTTTCACCTGCTGCTCGCCGCGCAGCCCGTCGGAGGCGACGCCCACGTCGTAGGAGTGGAAGCCCTGCCCGTCGCCGTCGCCGTCGACCCAGGAGCGCTCGAACATCTCGTCGTGGCCGGAGAGCACCGTGGCCACCCCGTACTTCTCAAAGAGCGGGGAGTAGGCGCGCATCGCGGTGCCGGACTGGTTGTCAGCGTGTTCGTGGTTCGGCGGCGTTCCGTGCACGCCCGAGGAGTAGGCGGCGTGGTGGAACTGGACGATCACGATCTGTCCCTGTTCGCGGGCCTCGGCCAGCTGCTTCTCGGCCCACTTCCACTGTTCGCCGCCGACCGACATGTTGGGCAGGTCGGAATCCTCCGCGGTGGTGCCCGCGAAGAGTTCGGTGTAGGCCTTGTCATAGTCGGCGTCGGTGAACTCGCCCTGGGTGTCGGTGGAGAGGTTCTCCGCCGTGAGGTTGGAATCGTCCCCGGAGAAGGGTTCGCCGGAGAGGGTGCCGGTCTTGGTGTTCTCGTCCGGTTCGCCGTTGGTCGAGTCCAGGGTCAGCACCGTCACCGGCCCGTGGTCGGTGCGGTAGTAGGAGCCCTTGGCCGCAGGGTTGGCGGCGTCCCCGTCGTTGTCGAAGTAGGAGAGGTACTTGTTCCGGGAAATGACCGCGGGCGACTGGTCGGCGGGCGAGCCGTAGCCGCCGTTAATCCCCGCATAGGTCTCCCAGTTGCCCAGCGCCGTCACCAGCGGGACGTTGGAGGCAAGGTCGCCGTGTTCGCCGGCGAAGTAGCCAAAGAATTCGTCCCAGGCAGGCTGGTAGCCCGCGCCCTGGACCAGGTCGCCGGCGATGAGCATCAAATCCGGGTCGGCCGCCTCGATCGCCGCCATGTTCTCGCGCATCGCGGTGTCCTGGCTGAGCGGGTAGCGAAGCGTGAAGTCGCCGTAGCGGGTGGTGGAGCCGAACTTCTGCGCCCAGTCGGAATCGCTTCCGGGACGCTGTTCGGAGTCGGGCGTGTAGCCGTTGACCGGGTTCAGTTCCCACTCGCGGTGCTCGACGCGGCCCATGGGTTCGGTCTCGGAGTCGGAGAACGCGATCAGCCGCAGGTCTTCCCAGGACTCGGCGTCGGGTGCGGTGGTGAAGGTGCCCTCATGGCGCTTGCCGCCCTGGGCGACGGTGTAGTTGTAGTCCTTGCCGGCCTTCAGTCCCTCGATGGTGAGCGTGTGCTTGTAGTTGGTGTTGGCCTTGAGCCAGGAACCCTTCACCAGACCGCTGATGCTTTGGTCCAGTTCCTTCTGGGTGTATTCCATCAGCGGCATGTACTTCGGGGTCGAGGTGAGCACCCGCTGGTTGCCCGCGCCCTGGCCCTTGCCGTTGCCGATGCCCGGACCGGTGACGCTCAGGGTTCCCGGGTCGGCGGTTTCGCTGATCCAGCTGATGGTCATGGCATCCGGCTTCGGGTTCTGCAGGTAGGGCAGCACGCGGAAGCCGGGCTGGGCGTCGCGGGTGCCGACGGTGCTGTTGGCCGGTGCGGTGGCGGCGCCGGCCGGCGTGGCCAGCAGGGGCGTGGCCAGAACGGCAAGTGCCAAGGCAGCGGACAGGGACTTCTTCATGTTTTGCCTCACGGTGCGGTGTTGGATTGGCGCGGCCGGGGGAGCGGCGCGCGAACCCATCCTCCCCGACCCTCACCAACCGAAGATGGCGCGCCGGTAAACATGCGGTGACCGCGGGGAGCCCTGTTGAGGTGGGCGTTCCGGCTCGACGTCCGCCTTGCCCCGGAGCTGCGATCTGTGAAAATCTGGGAAGAAGCCTCATGACAGGGGTTCCGGACGATGGGTGCCGTACCCGGTGTGCGACAAGACGGCCCGCGAGGAGTCAGTCATGTCTTGGTTTATTCTCATTGTTTCCGGTGTTCTCGAAGCCGTGTGGGCCACCGCGTTGGGTAAATCCGAAGGGTTAAGCCGGTTGGCGCCCACCGTTGTATTCGCCGTGGGACTGGTGTTGAGCATGGCCGGCCTGGCCTATGCGATGAAGGAACTGCCACTCGGTACCGCCTATGCGGTATGGGTCGGAATCGGTGCGACGCTGACGGTCGTTTACGCGATGGCCACTGGCACCGAGACGATCTCGATCCTGAAAGTGCTCTTTCTGCTGATGATCATCGGCGGCGTTGTTGGCCTCAAGTCCCTTCACGCCTGAGCTCGGTTCATCGCAACCTCGATGGGCCGGAAAGGGTCCGGCGGTTCCCATATGCTCGCCTGTTGTGAGATGTTTTCACGCATCCCTTGCCTGGTTCGCCAGGTGGAGCATAGGTTTGGGGGACTGTCGGGCGTTTCCTTGGGGGAGAAGCTATGGATCACTATGAATGCTTGGGGGTGGGACGTGCTGCATCGCCCCACCAAATCAATGTCGCTGCCAGGTTTGCCTTATGGCGCAATGGCACCAACGCTCTTGAATGTCGGCGGATCATGGCTGCATGGTTCGTCGTGGGGGACCCGAACCGACGGTTCGACTACGATTTCTGGCTAATGTGCAACCCTGGACCCAGGGAAACCTTCGTGCCTGTGGAACGAAAGAACGCCACGGAACAGGTGCCATGAATAGAACAACCCCCAGGCAGTGCCGGGCGTGGTGATTGTTGGCCGAGGGGCAGACAGCGTCTTGGATCGCGGCTAGGCTGGGCCGCAAACACCGGCAACCCGACGCGCACGGCGCTGGGGAGAGCGAGAGGACCACTGACATGGGCTACACGCACAGCATCACCGTTTCGCTGGACTGGGAGGAAGCAGTGGCCCGCACCAAGGATGCACTGGGGCGCCAGGGCTTTGGGGTGCTGACCGAAATCGATGTGCGCGCCGTCCTGACGGCAAAGATCAGCGCCGAATCGGCCGACCGGATCGGCGACTACCTGATACTTGGGGCCTGCAATCCGCATCTGGCCAATCGGGGATTGCTCACCGAGCCCGAACTTGGGGCCTTGTTGCCGTGCAACGTGGTGGTCCGCAGGGCACTGGACGCGACCGAAACCACGATAGAGACCATTGACGCGCAGGTCCTGTCCCGCATTAGTGGGAACCCTGCCATTCGCGAGGTAGCCGCCGATGCCGATACCCGCCTGAAGGCGGCGCTGGACCAGTTGCGCGGCACCTGAACGATCCAACTCCTGGTGTCGATTTAGAGTTGCGGAACGCAGGCGCAGGCGCCCAGTAGGGCAAGGCCCTCCCGGTCTCCTTCTGCCAGTGTTGTCCGGTCATTCCGGCCGCCGTACATCAGCTGGTCCGGTTCATTGACATGGTCGAGTCCCAGGACGTGCCCGAGTTCGTGGATGACGACCGCACGGACCAGTTCGGCACCTCCCGGATATCCCAGGATTGGGACCAGCCCCGGGGCATCCAGCATCACTTGTCCGGCCACGTAGACGAAGGGGTGCCCGGGCGTGTGGGCGTATTCGCTTCCGCCCAGGCCGCCCACATCCCCCGTCAATCCGGGTGTTTCCTCAGGGTCGGACCAGGTGAGCAGAACTGGCGCCCAGCGCTCCCCGTAGCGCCCGGGCTGGTACCTGTCCCGTTCCCTGCTTGGCCCCTCCGCCGTGGGGCCGTCATAAACGAAGCGCAGGCCGCTGGCTGCCGAAACCTCGGCGACCGCCTCGTGGATCAGGACCTCGCCGCCGACCGGGGAGTTCTCCGGACGAATCACGTAATGGACGGGGCGGCACGGATCGTAGGCGACGAAGTCCTGCCGGGGGTCCGGGGATTCCTGCAGCCGGAACGCGCCGGAACCGGTACCGGCCGGCGGCTTGCCCAGTGGTTCGGCGGCTGCCTCGACGCCCGGTGGCGGCACCTTTGACCAGGGAAGCAGGGGAACGAGCGCCGGCATGATGTGGCGGTCCAGGATCGCGGGGCTGTAGTAGAGCCCAACCAGCAGCGTGATGACCAGTCCGAGGTTCCATGTGCGGCGAACAGGTCTGGACCTGCGGCGTCTGGCGGGTCGTTTTCGCCCGGTGGCGCGGTTGCGGGGTTGTAGCGCTGCCGCCCGGCGCGCTTCCTGGTCAAGCACCCATGGTGGAACCCTCCCGCTCCGCGGGCGCTGATCCTGGTTTGCAGGCCAGGGATTGCGGTTCCATTTTTTCTCGCGTGGCATATAACCCCCAAGGTTTGTGCCTGTGCGGGGCTCCCCAGCCCCACACAACCCAGCATAGGCCGAAGACGCGACAAAGGGGGCGGGAAATTCTTCCCGCCCCCTTTGGCTTCCTTCCCGGCTACGCCGCGAGTGCAGCTTCCCGGCCGGCCGAAACGTGCAGGCCCGATTCGTCGGCTGTCACCGTCACGGTGCCTCCCGCGGCCAACTCATCGGAGACCAACAGGTCCGCGACCTTGTCGTCGAGCTCGCGCTGGATGACCCGGCGCAGTGGGCGGGCGCCGAACTCCGGCTCGTGGCCTTCGGCGGCGATCCAGGCGACAGCCGCCTCGTCCACCTCGAGGCCGATGCCGTTGGCGGCAAGCCGGGCCTCGGTGCGGCGCAACTGCAGCCGCACGATCCCGCGCAACTGCTCCGCCTCCAGCTTGCGGAACAGCACCGTCTCGTCGATCCTGTTCAGGAACTCCGGACGCATGGTCTCACGCAGCCGGCCCATGACCTTGGCGCGCAGCTCGCGCTCGGAGCCGGTGCCGGAATCGCTACCGAAGCCCAGCGGGGCGCCTCGGCTCGCCAGGAACTCGGATCCCAGGTTGGAGGTCATGATAATGACGGTGTTGCGGAAGTCGACGGTGCGGCCCTGCCCGTCGGTGAGCCGGCCGTCGTCGAGCACCTGCAGCAGCAGGTTGAACACGTCGGGGTGCGCCTTCTCCACCTCGTCCAGCAACACGACCGAGTAGGGGCGACGCCGGACGCGTTCGGTCAGTTGCCCCGCCTCGTCGTAGCCGACGTATCCCGGAGGGGCGCCGACCAGCCGCGAGACCGTGTGGCGCTCGCCGAACTCGCTCATGTCGAAGCGCACCATGGCGGACTCGTCGCCGAAGAGCGAGGCCGCCAGCGCCTTGGCCAGCTCGGTCTTGCCCACGCCCGTGGGGCCCAGGAAGAGGAAGCTGCCGACCGGGCGGTTTTCGTCGCCCATCCCGGTGCGGGAGCGGCGAACCGCCTTGGCAACGGCAGCCACAGCATCGTCCTGCCCGACGACCCTGTCGTGGAGCTCGTCCTCCAGACGGGCCAGGCGTTCCTTGTCGTCCTCCGTCAGCCGCGCGGCGGGGATGCCGGTGGCGCGGGCGATGACCTCGGCGATCTGGGCTTCGTCGACCACCGCGTCGGCGGTGCCGGTGCCGGACTCCTCGGTCTCGGCCAGCCGGGCAGAGATTTCCTCGGCCTCGTCGCGCAAACGCGAAGCGTCCTCGTAGCGTTCCTCTGCCACCGCGCGGTCCTTGGCGGCTGCGAGTTCGGCTATCCGCGACTTCAGCGCCACGGTGTCGATGCCCGGTCCGCGCTTGAGGCCCAGCCGGGCACCCGCGGTATCGATCAGGTCGATGGCCTTGTCCGGCAGGAACCTGTCGGTCACGTAGCGGGCCGACATTTCCACCGCGGCGCGGATCGCCTCGTCGGTGTAGGTGACCCGGTGGTGCTGCGCGTACCTTTCCTTCAATCCGTGCAGGATCGTTACGGCGTCCTCAATGGAGGGCTCGCCGATGGTCACAGGCTGGAAGCGGCGTTCCAAGGCGGGATCCTTCTCGACCTTGCGGTATTCGGCCAGCGTGGTGGCGCCGATGAGGTGAAGTTCGCCGCGGGCCAGCCGTGGCTTGAGGATGTTGCCGGCATCCATGGAGCCCTCGCCGCCTGAGCCGGCGCCCACCACGGTGTGCAGCTCGTCGATGAAGACGATCACTTCCCCGTCCTGCGCGGCGATCTCGTCCATGGTCTGGGTCAGGCGCTCCTCGAAGTCGCCGCGGTAGCGGGTGCCGGCGACCATGGCCGGCAAGTCGAGCGCGATGATGCGCTTGCCTGCCAGCTGATCCGGCACCTCGCCGGCGACGATGGCGCGGGCGAGGCCCTCGACAACGGCGGTTTTCCCGACGCCGGCCTCGCCGATCAGCACCGGGTTGTTCTTCGTGCGCCGGGCCAGGATCTCGATGGTCTGCTCGATCTCCTGCGTGCGGCCGATCACCGGGTCCAGCCCGTCCTCGGCGGCCCGGGCGGTCAGGTCCATGCCGAATTTCTCCAGCAGTGGCGTCTCACCCTTGGCGGGCTGGTTGGCCTCGGCGGATTTCCGCTGGGTCGGAGATGAACCGGAGCGTTGTTGTTCGGCACCCTCGGCGGCGGCCTGCAGGGTCTGCGGAGTGACTCCGGCGGCGCCGAGCACCTGCCCGGCCGGGGATTCGGTGTTGAGCACGAACGCCAGGAACAGGTGTTCGGGATCGATGTAGGTTGAGCCGAAGGCGCGGGCGACCTGGTAGGCGTCGAGCAGGGCGCGCTGGGCCGATGGGGTCAGCGCGGGAGCGGATTCGGAGTGTCGCGGCCCGGATTCGGGCAAGCGCTGTTCGGCGTCGCGGGCAATCGCTCCGGCGTCGGCCCCGGAGCGGCGCAGGGCCTCGTCGACGGGCTCGATCTCGAGCATCACGCGCAGCAAGTGCAGCGCGTCGATGTCGGTGTGGCCGTGTTCAACGGCGAATTGCGCGGCACGGGTCAGTACCTCGTGCGTGTGGCGGCTGAGCAGTCGGGTGATGTCGACGGGGCGCCCGAAGCGGCTGGTGCGCTGGCCTTGCAGGTAGCGCGCCAGGAAATCCTCGAAAGAGCCGTTGCCGGCGCCGGATGGGCCAAAGAATGCTGGCATGTTTCCTCCTATTGGATACTTGAGTGCTCTTGGCTCAAGTTAACGCGGATGCCAACAGGATATTCCCGGGCATGATTCCGGCGGGGCAATGTTCGCCGACGGCGAGATGCCGGGGGCGACGGCCTGGAGATGCTTTCAGCACGGCAGCACGGAATATGCCTGCTTCAGGGTGTCACCAGCCGCTTGCCCTTCAGGCAAGCGGCTGGTGGGGGACGGTGGTCCTTCTTGCCCGAGGCGTGGAGGTGCCAGTGTTCCCTTTTCCGCACGCCGAGACGCAGGCAGGTGATAGTCCTGTCCATCAACAAGGACTTCGCCGCGGCCACAATGTTCCCGTTAAGGAAGAAGGTCCAACCCAGGATGGATTTGCGGGTCTTCACCTACTGAACCTGCCGCATTATCCGCAACTGGTTGAAGGCGTGGTGATCCGCAATGGAGGGAATCAGCCCGACGACCGGCTTGGACTGCACCATCCGCGCCGCCGCAGAGCCCGGGCCCACCGTCTACTTGATCACATTTAAGCTACCGTCCCGGGGGAGCTCCTGACTATTGCCATCCAGATGGAATCCGGGCTGCTGGCGCAGCCCTACTATGACGCCATCCGACCGGGCTCCTAGTCACCATGGAAAGGGCCGGAAGTCCGCACTTGTGCGGGTATACGGGATCGAGGTAGCGAGAGCCATCGACCGGTGTCGGCATCCACGTATTTGTCCGCCGCATGGATTGATAACGGAATTGTAACTTTTGTATTTACCCTCGTAGGGTTTTACATCGGGTCGCATCTAGGCAACCCAGTCCCGATCCGGTTCGCCCAACCCTACCGGCGGATCGCGGAGTAAAAATTCCCGGTAGGGGCGGAGGACCCAATCAACCGATCCTGGTCTTGCACCATGGATCTCGGGGTGAAGTTGAGTCCACCTTGGTGGGCTCGGCCGAGTTAATCTCATGACTCGAATCCGACAGCTAACTTCGCAGGCGATACATGAGAGGTAATCATTTGACCCAGCACCATAATTCCGCGCGCCGCCGCGCGTCCGGCCCCGTTGATGCCAAGCCCGCCAACGCTTCCATGGAGCAAATCGCGAACGGCGAAAACACTTCCCGGCGGTCGGGCCGCCGCGCACTCGGCGCGGTCCCGGATTCCGCGCAATCCCCGAATGACACGGAGTATGCCGGCCGCCGATTCGTGGCAAGCCTCCGCTATGGAGCGGCCCCGGACGCTTCATCCATGGCCGCCGCCGAAGTCCCTTCCGCATCTGGTGCACAGTCGGTGCCCCTGCCGATGCCTGCGGAAGCCGGCAAACTGGACAGCGTTCGGAAGTTCGCCCCCCGGAACCGGCGCCCCCGCCTCGGGTTGGCGCACAAGCTCGCAGCAGTCGCCGCCGTGTCCGCCCTGGCATTCGCTGCCGCCCCCGCGCAGGAGGCCGAGGAGGTTGCCCCAGAGCCCCAGCGCGTCGCCCAGACCGCCGTCGCGGATGTCAAAGCCCCGGCCAGCGACAAGCTCACGGTCGATCGCGCCTCGGTGACCAGCAAGTTCATCAAGGTGGAAAAGAAGGAAAAGAAGCCGGCCCCTGTCACGACCGTTGCCGCCGCAAAGGTCGCCAAGGACGCCAAGCCGGCGCCCGCCGCCACCGCTGACACCGGAAAAGTCACCAAGCTCGCCCAGCCGGTGGACAGCATCCGGTTGACGTCGCGCTTTGGTTTCCGCAAGAACCCGACCGGTCCGGGGTACATGAACCACAACGGCCTGGACTACGCAGTTCCCATGGGTACGCCGATCAAGGCAAGCGCCGCCGGCACCGTCGTGCAGGCCGAATGGGCCGGCCACTCCGGCAACCGCGTCAAAATCGACCACGGCAACGGGCTGGAAACCAGCTACAACCACAACTCGGCCCTCAAGGTGTCCGTGGGACAAAAGGTCGGGCGCGGCGAGGTCGTCGCCCTGGCTGGCAGCACGGGCAACTCAACAGGCCCCCACCTGCACCTCGAGGTCATCGTCAACGGCAAGTGGGTCAATCCCGAGGGCTGGCTATAACGGCCAGGACTCGCCGATTTTTGGCGGACTTCATTTCGTATACCTCGAGAAGGCGTCCTGCAAAGCTGAAACGATCCAGATCACCACGGCAATGACCGCAAGAACGCCCACGATTCTCCCTACGCGGCCGCTTCCGAGCATCCAAGAATGTGTTGCTCGTCACGGCCGTGTGGGGAATCGAGATGCCCATTGCGTGGTTGACATTGATTGACGCATCAAGCAGCACCCCCCGAAAAAACAGGAGACTTCCTCTTATGGCAACCACCGTCCTGACCCTCGTCGGTTCCCTCCGCAACGGTTCCACCAACCAGCAGCTGGCCGAGGCCACCGTCGCGAACGCCCCTGAGGGCGTTGAGGTAAACCTTTACGCCGGCATCGAGGACATTCCGTTCTACAACGAGGACATCGACGTCGAGGGACAGGTTCCGGCTGCTGCCGTCGCGCTGCGCGAAGCCGCCGGTGCGGCCGACGCCCTGCTGCTGGTTTCCCCCGAGTACAACGGCACCATGCCTGCAGTGCTGAAGAACGCCATCGACTGGCTTTCCCGCCCGATGGGCGCCGGTGCCGTCTTCGGCAAGCCCGCCGCCGTCATCGGCACCGCCTACGGCCAGTTCGGTGGCGTGTGGGCCCAGGACGAGGCCCGCAAGGCCGTCGGCATCGCCGGCGCCACCGTGCTGGAAGACGTCAAGCTCTCCATCCCGGGTTCGCTGGTCCGCTTCGCCGAGACCCACCCGATGGACGACGCAGAGGTTGTCGGCCAGGTTTCGGCAGTGCTCGAGGGCATCCGCGCCGCCGCCGAAAGCAACTAGTCCAGAAATGGCATTGACCCTTCGGGGTCGAAGAGTGCACCTGTGGCCGGTACCTGTTTCGGGTGCCGGCCACAAGCGTCTGCTGCGGCGGCACATGGCTAGTATTGGCACATGAACGACGTGATGACGCTGCGCTTCCTGGCCGCACCGACCGATGTTTCCGAAGACGGGCTCACGGTCCAGGCCGGGCGCGTGCTCGAGTGGATCGACAAGGCCGGCTACGCCTGCGCCGTCGGCTACTCCGGGGGGTACTGCGTCACCGCCTACGTCGGGAACGTCCACTTCACCCGGCCCATCGAAAACGGCGACCTGATCGAGGTCACCGCCCGGATCGTGCACACCGGGCGCAGCAGCATGCAGGTGGTGGTCACCGTCGACGCCGCCGACGTGCGCGAACGCGTCTTCAAGCCCGCCATGGACTGCATCCTGGTCTTCGTGGCAATGGACGAGCAACGCCGCGCCAAGGTGGTCCCGCCCTGGAAGCCGGCCGATGCCGCAGCGGCCCAACTGGCACATGGGGCGGCCGACCGCGTGGCCGCGCGCGCCGAGATCCGCCAGGCCATGCTGGCGCAGGAGTACACGGAGGCCGGCACCGCGCCTCGCGAGAAGTTCAGGTTCCTGGCCTCCCCGACGGACGTGAACTGGGGAGGGAACGCACACGGCGGGATCGTGATGCGCTGGATCGACGAGGTCGCCCGGGCCTGCGCCATGGGGTGGTGCGGGGATGATGCGGTGGCCGTCTATTCCGGGGGCATCCACTTCACCAATCCCATCCACATCGGCGACGTCGTCGAGCTCGAGGCGCGGCTGATCCACACCGGACCGCATTCCATGCACATCGCCGTGCACGTGCGCGCCCGGGACCCCCGCGAAACTCAGTGGCGCGACACCACCCAGTGCATGACCATCTTCGTCGCCCGTGACGAGTCCGGCCGCGCTTCCGCGGTGCGGCAGCTGGTGCCCGTCAGCGAGGAGGACCGGCGGCTGGACGCACACGCCGTGGACCTGGTCCGGCGGCGGGCGGAACTGAGCCCCCTGCGATTCGCCACGGAGCGGGTGTACTGAGCCGGCGGCAAATACCGTACGGGGCAGGTGCGGCCGGGCATCGGACGGTGCCCGCGGTTGCCGGCAGGGCGGTGCCCTGGAGATCCCCGCCCCGTTTACGATTCCGGCGAATGCGTGTGGTCGCCGCGCGCCCGAAGCGAGGCAACCTCCACGGTGTCCAACCTCGGATGCATATGGTCCCCATCCCGGACCACCCCGGTGACCCAGCTGATTTCCAGTCCGTCGCCGGTGGCCTCAATGATGGCCAGGCAATTGTCGAACCACGGCCCCTTGATGCCGCTCCAGGCAAACGGGGGGTTGGGCACGTGCGCCTGGCTCGCCATCCAGGCCCCGAAGGGGACCGCGGGACCCAGCGCCAAGGCTGCGGCAAAGTACCGCAGGAACCGGGGCAGCGGGTTGCGGATCGGGGAACACACGGCCTGCAGGATTCTGCTGCCGCCCTGTCGTTCGACTTCGGAAACGTAGGAAAAGTGCACATCCCCGGAGAGGAACGTGACGGTCTGCGGGACCGGTCCGCGCTTGCCGTCGGCGACCTCCGTGGCAAACCGGGCGACCTCCTGGAAGCTGCTTTGGAAGGCCGCCCAATGTTCAAGGTCGAAGGTCCTGCGCAACCGCTCACCCAGCCAGCCCCGGAGGCTTCTGCGGCTCCCGCTGGAGATGGCCTCATCCCAGGATTCCACGTGGTGCAGGCCCATGGGCAGCAGGAAGGGCAACGAGGTGCCGATCAGCAGGTGGCGGAAGCCGCCGCGCATCCGCCCATCAAGCCAAGCAAGTTCAGTCGGGTCGAGCAGGGCACGCCGCCCGGGGTCCAAGGTGCGTGCTGCCCGGGAGTCAACCACGATCAGGCGCACCGCATCCCAGTCCCGGCAGTAGCTCCAACTGTGGCTTTCGGGTTCCGCGTCGACGCGCTCGGCGAATTCGTCCAGCTCGGCGGTCAGGTCCAGCTCGCCGGTTCCCGTGTGGGCAGCGATGCGCCGCCACAGCGGATCGGCAGCCCGCTGATCGGGGGAGAGGTTTCCGAGGTGCTGATAGATCCAGTACGAACCGATCCCGGAAACCATGCGTTCGTGCCACCAGCCGGTCTTCTGCATCTCACGTTTCCACTCCAGGGATGAGTTCCAGTCGTCGCGGATATCGTGGTCGTCGAACATCATGGCGCTGGGCAGCGTGGAGAGAAGCCAGCGGTTGGCCGGGTCCGACCAGGCCAGGCTATAGAGGTGGGCGTATTCCTCATAGTCCTTCAGCTCTTCCCCGGGGGCTTCCTTGATGTTGCGGCGTCTGCGGATGAACTCCTGCATTTCCAGGCTCGTGGAGTCCGCGTAGACCTGGTCGCCAAGGAACAATGCCAGGTCGGGCCAGCGGCCGTGCTCGAGCCCGGCCATGGAGAGGGCGTAGGCGCGCATTGCGTCGACCCCGTGCGTACGATTGCCCGCTTCGTCATGCGGGACACTGGTGCGACAGGATCCAAAGGCCAGCCGGGGTTCCTTGGCCGGATCCAGGGTGGCGATCATGGAGTCGGGGAACCCGTCCTCGATGGGCCAGACACGTTTTCCGTTCAGGTGCACGGTGTAGGGACGGACGGTTCCCGCCTTTAGCCCGGATACCTCGACCAGCGCGTAGTGGTGGCCGTGGGCACCGAACGTCGCTGCCTGCCAGGAGTCCGCGCCGCAGCGGACCTCGACGGTGCAGGCCATGGCGGTTTCGACCCAGATGCTGGCGGAGGTGTTGTCCACGTGGCGGAGCATGGGGCCGAGCAAAAGGCCCTGGGCGGTCTCCGGGCCGAGGCCGGCCGGTGTGGTTCCAGTGCTCATCGGAATTCTCCCTGGTGGTGCCGGTCAACCCAGAATGGCACACCGGAAACCTCCGGCATAGACCGGAATTCCACCAAAACCCGGACCCCGCCCTCTCGTCCTGGCCCGATGTGCCGCTGCGCGGTGCGGGCAGTGCATAGGATGGGCTGATGAGTCACTCCCGCTACCTGCAGACCCGCCGGCGCTTCATCCCCGCTGCTGCCCCGCACGAGGTCTTCGAGCTGCTCACGAATCCCGAAATGCACCCTGTCATCGACGGCTCCGGAACGGTGCGGGCCTCCAGCGGCCGGTCACAGCGACTGACCCTGGGCAGCGAATTCGGCATGCAGATGCGTCTGGGCGTTCCCTATCGCATCAGCAACACAGTGGTCGAATTCGAGCAGGACCGGACGATCGCATGGAGGCATTTCAGCGGACACCGCTGGCGCTATGAACTCGAACCCCAAGGGTCCGGGACACTGGTCAGCGAAACCTGGGACGCCAGCCGGCTGCGGCACCAGTGGATGCTTCGGCTCCTGGGCTTCACCCGGAGAACCGGGCCGAACATGGAACGGACGCTCGAGCGGCTCGCCGCGCAATTCCCCGGCCGCGCCGAGTAGGGCACTGCGGAAGGGCAAAACACCGAGCGCCACCGTGCGCCACCGCGCATCACGCACCTCCCGGCGCCGGGCACTAGGCTAAAAGCCATGAGCCAACCACCCGCCCCGGGCCCGACGAAGCCACGGCTCGCACCGATGCGCATCACCGTGCCCAGCCGCAGCGACGCCTTCCTGCGCAAGTTCACCGAGGTCATCGGCGGGCCATTGGGCAGGCACTCCAGCCCGGGGCGCATCGCCCCCGGGTTCTTCACCGTCGAACGCGTGCTGGTCATCCTCACGGTGATCGGTGCGTTGCTGGCGGTTCTGGCGAAGAATGCCTGCAGGCTCAATGGCTGGGGCGGCACCAACCCCTATGCGTGGGCGTGCTATTCGGACTGGACGGCACTCTTCCACGCCCGCGGCTTTGCCGAGAACGCGTTCGCCCCCTTCGCCGCCGGCGCCGAGTTCGAATATCCCGTGTTGATGTCAGTCATCGCCTCGCTCACCGCTGCCCTGGTGCCGGCCGGTGAATTCGACAGGTCGCTGGCCTTCTTCGACCTAAACCTCTTCCTGGTGGCGGGCCTGTGGCTCGTCGTCGTCGTGGCCACCGCACGGACCGCCGGGCGCCGCCCCTGGGACGCCGCCATGGTGGCACTGGCCCCGGGGATGGTCCTTGCCGCCTCGATCAACTGGGACATGTGGGCCGTGGCTTGCCTGGCCCTGGCGATGTTGGCCTTCTCGCGGCAAAACACTTTCCTGGCCGGGGTGCTCATCGGCGTGGGGACCGCGATCAAGGTCTTCCCGCTGCTCTTCTTCGGCGCCGTGATCGTGCTGGCCATCCGCACGGGCAGGTACAAGCCGCTCATCGTCTCGCTGGCCGGGGCGGTCCTGGCCTGGTTGGCGGCGAATCTGCCCATGGCCCTCGTGAACTTCGACGCGTGGAAGCACTTCTTCACCTTCACCGAGGACCGCGGGGCGGGGCTGTCCTCCTTCTGGCACATCTTCAACGTCACCGCCGGCGTCGTGCCGCAGATGGCGGAGCTGGATGCCGCCACCATCAATGCGCTGGCCCTGGGGCTCTTCGTGGCCAGTTGTGCCTTCATTGCCTATCTGGGCCTCAACGCCCCGGTGGCCCCGCGGCTGAGCCAGCTGGTGTTCCTCATCGTCGCCTCCTTCATCATGTTCAACAAGGTCTACTCGCCGCAATTCGTGGTGTGGCTGATCCCGCTGGCGGCACTGGCCTGGCCGAAGTGGAAGGACTTCCTCATCTGGCAACTCTTCGAGGTGCTGCACTTCTGGGCGATCTGGATGTACCTCTACGCCACCACCGCCGACATCCAGGCCTCCAACACGTTCCCCACCTCCTTCTACGTCTTTGCCGTGCTGGGGCACATGATCTCCACCGGGTACCTGATGTACCGGGTGGTCCAGTCGATGTACGACCCCGAGCTGGACCCGGTGCGCCGGGTGGGGCAGTCCGATCCGCAGGCAGGTGCCTTTGCCGGGGCGAAAGACCGGTTCGTTCTGGGAGCAAAGCATGGCGCATGACGTTGCGGTGATCGGTGCCGGGCCCAACGGGCTGGCCGCAGCCCTGACGATGGCCAGGGCGGGGCTTTCGGTGCGGCTCCTTGAGCGCAACGACACCGTGGGAGGTGCCGCGCGCACCAGGGGGCTGGGGTACCCCGGGGCAATCCACGACCTGGGCTCGGCGGTGCACCCGATGGCGCTGCTCTCGCCGTTCTTTGCGGAGATCGGCCTGCGGGACCGCGTCGACTTCGTGGTTCCGGAGATCTCCTTCGCCCACCCGTTTCCCGACGGCCGGGCCGGCATCGCCTGGCGGGACCTGGAACGGACCGTTCAGGCGCTGGGCGCGGACGGCAACGGCTACCGCAGAATCCTTGGGCCCGTCGTTGAGCGCATGGCAACAACCTCCGACTTGTTGCTGCATCCGCTGCTGCGGCTCCCGCGGCAACTCGGTGCACTCACG
The DNA here is from genome assembly GCF_025847175.2 of Paeniglutamicibacter sp. ZC-3. Lineage (NCBI taxonomy): Bacteria > Bacillati > Actinomycetota > Actinomycetes > Micrococcales > Micrococcaceae > Paeniglutamicibacter > Paeniglutamicibacter sp. ZC-3. The sequence goes on from NZ_JAOYTG010000018.1 coordinate 57,095, forward strand.
GTCTTCGGGCTGCGCGCGGCCCAACTCATGGTCCCGGGCCTGGGCACCGGCGAACTCGCCGCTGCGATGATTGCCGGGTGCGGCGCCCACACCGCAGGCGGCGGCCGCGGGCCCGCCACCGCAGGTGCCGGTCTCTTCCTCGCTGCCGCGGCGCACTCCGGGGGGTGGCCGATCCCCATCGGCGGCTCGCAGGCGATCTCGGATGCGTTGGCCGGCATGTTCGTTGAGGCCGGGGGGAGCATCGAGCTGGACACCGAGGTCACCGACCTGGCCCAGATCCCCGAAAAGACAGTCCTCTTCGACACCTCCCCGGAGGCACTGGCCTCCATTGCCGGGCGGGTGCTGCCGCAGAAATATAAGAACATCCTCACCGGCACGCGCCGGGCTCCGGGGTCCTGCCTCATCCACTATGTCCTCAACGCACCCGTGCCGTGGCGCAACACCGAGCTTGCCAATGCCGGCACCATCCATCTGGGTGGCACCGCCGCGCAGATTGGGAGGGAGGAGCGCCGGGTGCGCACCGATGTTTCGAGCGCGCCCTACGCGATCGTTTCCCAGCCCAGCCGCTTCGATGCAAGCCGGGCGCCGGAGGGCAAGCACGTGCTCTGGGCCTATTGCCACGTGCCCAACGGAAACCCCGCGGACCTCACCGCCGTAATGGACCGCCAACTGGAGGCCGTGGCCCCGGGCTTCACCGACACCATCGAATACAGCCAGGCGGTTACCGCGCCGGGACTGGCGTCTCAGAACCCCAACCTGGTCGGCGGGGACCTCTCGGGCGGGGCGACCGACATGCGCGGCATGCTGGTCCGCCCCACGCTGTCCACCGATCCGTGGCGGACCCGGGCCAAGGGGATCTATCTGGCTTCCAGTTCAACCCCGCCGGGTCCGTCGGTGCACGGAATGAGCGGCCACCTTGCGGCGCTGAGCGCCCTTGACCACGAGTTCGGGATCCACAGGTAGGCAGCGGGAATCCGCGGGTAAAAAGAATAGGAAAAAACCTATACTCCCTTATACATCCTTGGACTTCACTAGATTCCGCCATGAACCGGGGGAGCTCGGGCCATTTCCCGAGCAAGACGAAGCGTGGGATCAACCATTTGGTGGAGCCGGTCCGTGAAGGTGCGCGGCTACGCTGGGTGTTGTGACAGATCCTGCCCCGCAACCAAGCCTCGGAGCCGAGCCGAGCCTCGCAGATGCCCCTACCGCCTCGGCCGGCGAGATGGTGCTGCGCGTTCTGCGCGTGGGGCTGCACGTCGGCTTCGCCGTGTTGCTGGGCGTCGGGCTGGTGCGCGCGCTGCTTTCCGAAACGACGATGCTCCGGCTGATCACGGCCATCGCCCTCACCGGTCTGTTGGCAGCGCTGTATCTGGCCGGAACCATCGCGGAAAAGCGCCATTCCGCCGGACGGGCGCCAAATACCGTGCGCTGGGCCAATTGGTGGCTTGCAGGGGTCGTGCTGTTGTGGCTCGTGCTGCTCTACCTGCACGCCGACTATTCCTGGCTGGCGTTCCCACTCTTCTTCCTGCACCTGCACATCCTGGGCCAACGCCATTCCCTGATCGCCGTGGCGCTGCTGACCGCCTCGGTCGTTGCAGCCGGATGGTTCCACTCCGGGTCCCTCGCCCTTCCCCGGATCCTGGGACCGATGGTCGGGGCGATCTTCGCGGTCATCATGGGCATGGCCTATCGGGCGTTGTACACCGAGGGCGTTAACCAGCGCCTGGCCCTGGACGAATTGCGGGCCACCCGGGCGGCGCTCGCCGAGGAACAGCACCGCGCGGGGACCTTGGGCGAACGCACCCGGTTGGCCCGCGAAATCCACGACACCCTGGCCCAGGGGCTCTCCAGCATCGTGCTGGTTTCCCGATCCGCGACGGCAGCCCTGGCGGCGGGGGACACCCGGGCTGCGGCCGAACGCCTCGAAACCATCGGCGCCACCGCCGCCGAAAACCTCGCCGAGGCCCGCGATTTCGTGGCCGACCTATCCACGGCCGGCGACGGAGCCCATTCCCTGGCCGGAAAGTTGCGCCGTCTCTGTGTCGCCACCGAACGCACCGCCGCGTCAGCCGGCCACGGCTTCGAGATCACCTTCCGGCAGGACGGCCCGGCCACCGCGCTTCCCGCCGAGGTTTCCGCGGCACTTATCCGCGCCGCCCAGTCCGGACTGGCCAACGTCGCTGCCCACGCGCACGCCAAACGCGCTGTCCTCAGCCTCGGGTACCTGCCGGATGCCGTGACCCTTGATGTGTTTGACGACGGGGACGGCATGCACGTCGCACAACTTCCCCTTGAGCCGCGTGCCGACGGCACCGGCTATGGGCTGGCCGGGCTGCGCGAGCGCCTGGGACTACTGGGGGGTTCCCTGGAGATCGAATCAACCCCCGGGGAGGGAACGGTGCTGGGCGTTCGCATCCCCTTCACCACGGAAGAAAGCCAGGACGATGCCTAATCTGAAGATCATGCTGGTCGATGACCACCCGGTGGTGCGGGCGGGCCTTCGCGCGGTGCTCACCGAACAGGGCGGGCTCTCGGTGCTGGCCGAGGCCTCCGACGGGGCCGCGGCCCTGGTGCAGCTGGAGCGGTTGAAGACCTTGGGCCAGCGCGTGGATGTGGTGCTCATGGACCTGCAGATGGACGGCATGGACGGGGTCACCGCCACAAAGAAGATCCGTGCCGAGAACGGCCCACCGGTGCTGATCCTGACCACGTACGACTCGGACGCAGACATCCGGGCGGCGTTGGATGCCGGGGCGGCAGGCTACCTGCTGAAGGACGCCCCGCTGTCCGAGGTGCTGGCAGCGGTCGAGGCCGCCGCAAAGGGGGAGCAGGTGCTCTCGGCGGACCTCGCCGCCAGAGTGACCCCCGAGGCCCGTGCCAACTCCACCGACCTGAGTCCGCGCGAGCTCGAGTTGCTGCAGCTGCTGGCCCGCGGCCGGAGCAACAAGGAGATTGCCGCGGAACTGTTCATCTCCCAGTCCACGGTCAAGACGCACCTGATCCACATCTACGACAAGCTCGGGGTGGACAACCGCACCGCCGCCATCGACAGGGCCCGGGCGAACCGGGTCATTCGCTGAATCGTGGGCCGGCTACCGGGCCGCGACGTCGGGCTGCCCCTTGAGCGCCCCGAGAATGAGCGCCTCCATCTTTTCCCGCAGGTGGCGGTGCCCCTCCACCGAGGGATGCAGTCCGTCCGGGCCCACGAATCGCTCGGCATCAGCGACGATCCAGCCCTGTTCGATGGGATCGACGTACATTGCCCCGGCGGCTTGCGCCTCTTGTTTGACCGCGTCCCGCAGCGCCAGGAACCTTGCCTCCGGCCGGGTGCTGTACGCCGGTGGCCCAACCACAAGGAATGCGGAGCGCGGCGCCCTCTCCCTGGCCGCCGCGTACGTTCGGCCCACGGCAGCCGCCAGCTCCGTGGGGTCTTGGTAAAGATCGTTTATTGAGCCGAAGAACACCACCAGGTCGGCGTCCGGTGCCAGAGCCTGTTCCACCTGAAGGGCGAAGGTGGAGCCGGTGACGCCGACGTTGAGATAGCCGCTGCCGTTTTGCGCAGCGTTGAGCAGATTCAGCTGCATCGAGTCGTCCCCGGGCGCCGTGGCGATGAGGTTCGGCCAGGCGTTCTCGGCGCTGGTGCCAAAACCGGTGCTCAGCGAATCGCCGATGATCACCACGCTGCGCACGGAGGTCGAGGCCGACACCGACGAGGAGTCCGGGGTGGAGGTCGTGGACCCGGTGCCTTGGCAGCCGGCAAGGACCAACGCCCCCGTCAGTGCCAGCAGCAGGGGAACGGCGGCTTGGCGCCATCGCCGCGGAGCATGCTCCATGTTTGGTCCCTTTCTGGCCGAAGCAGATACGCCACCTTGGCGGCGCCCTCCCTCACTTCGACTGTCGTTCCCCAGCGTACCCGCAGCGTCTTGGCGCCGGCAGGGGCGTCGGCGCGCGGGCCTGGGATCAGCTTTCGGGGCAGTATTTATCCCGGGCCATGGGAATGGGGGAATCGACGATCTCGCCCTCGTTCTCCGAGCAATCGAAGACTCCCCGCTCCTTGTCTTTCCAGCTGTTGACCCTTCCCTGGTCGGAGAGGTTTCCGCACTCCAGGGTGATCGGCACGGAGACTTGTCTTACGGCCTGGTAGCCCAGTGTCTTGGTTGGTTCCTCGATGGACTCAAGCAACTCCACAACGCCGTCCAGCCCTTCAATGCCGCCCAGCGTGGGGTAGCCGATGGTGTCGCCGATATCCTCGGTGAACCTACCGGTGGAAGGGCCGGCCCCGTCCCAACTGATCGTCGCTCCATAGCTCTCGCTGAGGTATTGCGTGGTTTTCTTCCCACCCGAGGTCGTGTCCAGTTCCATGGCTCCGATGATTCTCCAGTCCTCCTCGCGAGGTGGACCCGAGGTAATGACCGGATTCTCGCAGCTCGCCCAATTGTTCGGGTCGCCCCCGGCTCTCTTGGCCGGTGCCGAGGTTGATTCGGACGCCGAGGGGGTTGGCGCCGGTCCGTCCAACGGAACGCATCCGGCCAGCAGCAGCATCGTTGCTGCCAGCGGCAGGATCGCCATCGAGGTCCTGCGGGCGCTGCGGCCGGTTGCCTTCACGGTGAACCCTTTCAACGATGTTTGCCCAAACCTACACCGGGATGCGCCGCCGAACCCGGCAACCCGGCTCAGGGCTGGCGCGGTGCGTCCCCGGGCTGCACCCAATAACCCGGTGCGGCGATCGCCGGTGCCGGCGCGGGCGGTACGCTGAGCCGCTGGATCTTGCGCCTGTTCGCCAGCCAGACGACGACCAGGACGAAGACCGTCGTGGTGGCCATCGATGCGATGAGGCTGGGCAGGTTGCTTTCGGTGACGCTGACATCGACCAGGCCGATGGCGCCCAGGGAGAAGATGGCGGAGTTGTTGACCACGTGCAGGGCAATGGCCGCCTCCAGCCCGCCGGTGCGCCAGGTGAGCCAACCTGCGGCCAGAGCGAAGAAACCCACATCCAGCTGACCGTAGATGTCGTAGGCATGTCCCATCATGAAGAGGGGAATGGGCAACAGGATTGCGAAGGCTGGATGGCGCAGCCAGCCGCCCACCAGCTGCATCAGGTACCCGCGGAACACATACTCCTCGGCGGTGGCCTGAAACGGAACGAGCAAGATGGTCAGCCCGAGCAAGAGCCACATGTCCGGGGCGTTGAAATCCGGGCTGAAGCCGAGCCCGGACAAGGCGTCCACGACGAAGGTGATGCCGAAGCTCAGCCCCAGCACGCCGAGGGCAACCAACGCGCACAGCCCCAGCCAGCCCCAGCGCATGCGTCCGGCCACCGAGGTCAGCGATCCGACCTTCTGGACATTCATCATCCGGGTTGCCAGCAGGATCACCGGCAGCATCAGGATCAGGGAGACCATGGAGATGACAAAAACGAACGGGTCGGACATGTCGATCGAATCGATGGAGATCATGACTTCGTCGGCGGCACTCTCCAGTTCCGGGTTTCCGATGGCGACGAAGACAAAGACGATCGCAGCCAGCAGTAGTAGGCCCAGGTACAGGCCCAGGGCAATGAGCCCCACTAGCGGCGTCTTCCACCAGCGGTATGCGGAGTAGGTGCGGGCCAGCCGGTGGAATGGCAGCGGTTCGGCCGGGACCGGGGGCGCCGGGGGCACCGGAACCCATTGGGCTGGGTGCTGGCCGGGCTGCGGGTTCTGTGCCGGGGGCAGTTGCGGCGGCGGGATCGTGTTCATGTCACCATTCTGTATCACCAGGGGCCCGTGGCACCTCGCCAATTGGGACGATCTTTCCGCGGCCGGGAAGACGGCCCCACGTGGTCCTTTCGGTCGATACCGGGCCACGGGCCCCGCCGGTAACGTTAAGCCCATGACCACGGAACTCGAACCGGCCGCCCCGCGCACCCGACTGCGCCGGTTCCTGTCCCAGGCCTGGCGCGTGGGCCTGGGCCTCGTGCTCGGATTCGTCTTCTTTTCCTTTGTCTACGAATCGTATTCGCCGGACTCCGAGGCGGACATGGACGCGGTGGGCCTGCTGGTGGGCCTGGACATGCTGTGCGGGCTGGCCGCCCTGCTCCTCTATCCCTTCCGCCATCGCTACCCGGTGCCCATCTCGGCGGCCCTGGTGCTGCTCTCGATTCCGTCCTCCATCGGCGCAGGGTTCGCTGTGCTGGGCGTGATTTCCCTGGCCACCCGGAGGAGGCCCTGGGAGATCGCTGGCATTTCGGCGATGTTCCTGGCCGCCGTGCCGCTGGGGGAGTACCTGGTGGGTGCCGAGCTGGTGGCGGAAGACGACACGACCACGTGGTGGCAAGTGGGCATCGTGGCATTGGTCATGGTCGGGTTGATGGTGCTTTTGGGGATGTACGTCGGGGGGCGGCGGCAGCTCGCCGTTTCCCTGCGCCGGCAGGTTCACAGTGCCGAGCGCGAACGGGAGGCACAGCTCCACGCGGCCAAGGCCGACGAGCGCACCCGCATAGCGCGCGAAATGCACGACGTCCTGGCACACCGGCTCTCGTTGGTCGCCCTACACTCCGGGGCGTTGGAATTCCGCAGCGACCTGACGCCGGAGCAAACGAGGCAGACGGCCGGCGTCATCCGCGAAAACTCCCACCTGGCCCTGGGCGAGCTGCGCGAGGTGCTGGGGATGCTGCGCGACCCCAACACGCTCTTTGACGGCGAATTGGCCAGGCCGCAGCCGAACCTCGGGCAGTTGCAGGAAATCCTGGATGCCAGCCGTGCGGTGGGCACCGAAGTCCAGTTGGTCCTGGAAGCGGAAACGCGAGAACGCCTGGACGTCCTGTCCGAGTCCACCGGGCGCCACCTGTACCGGATCGTCCAGGAGGCGCTGACCAATGCCCGCCGGCACGCGCCCGGGCAAGACGTCAGGCTGGAGATCGGAGGCCACGCGGAGGACCGGCTGTCCCTGCGCGTCTCCAACCGACTGACCCATGTTCCGTCCCTCGTCTCGGGTGCAGGGTCCCTGCCCAGCTCGGGCCTGGGGCTGACCGGCCTGGCCGAGAGGGTGCGGCTGGCCGGCGGGGAACTGCAGATCGATCCGGGGACCAAGGGAGAATTCGTGCTGAAGGTGTGGCTGCCTTGGGGACAGTAGGCGAGTCGATTCGCATCGTGCTAGTCGACGACGAGAACCTGGTGCGGGCAGGACTGCGCATGATCCTCGAATCCGACCCGCGCATCGATGTGGTCGGCGAATGCGCCGACGGCCGTTCGGCGGTGTCGATGGTCGCGGAACTGTCACCGGACCTGGTGCTCATGGACATCCGGATGCCGGTCATGGACGGGCTGACCGCAAGCGAGGCCCTCCTGCGGGCCAGCCCGGAGCAAAAGATCCTGGTCCTGACCACGTTCAACACCGACGACATGGTGCTTTCGGCGCTCAGGATGGGAGCCAGCGGTTTCCTGCTCAAGGACACGCCGCCGGCCGAGCTCATGGAGGCGATCAACCAGGTTGCCGCCGGGCGCACCATGCTCTCGGAGTCGGTGACCAGGCAGCTCATCGCCGTTGCCGGCTCGCGGCCGGAATCCACCCGGCGCAACGCAGCACTCGAAAGGCTAGCTGTGCTCACCGAGCGGGAACGCGAGATCGCCGCGGCGATGGCGCGCGGCAGCTCCAACCAGGAAATCGCCGAGGAGCTGTTCATCTCGCTGGCAACGGTGAAAACCCACATCGGGAGGGTGCTGGACAAGCTCGACGCAGACAACCGCGTCCAGGTCGCGCTCTGCGTCTTCGAATCCGAGGACCGCTAGCGTCCCGGACTACAACACGGGAAGGGCGTAGTGGTCGGCGATCAGCTCCACGGTCCGGGTCTGGGCCTGGCGCGAGTGGCCGCCGACCACGAGCATCACTTCGTCGACCCCCGTCTGGCGGTGGAGCAGCTCCAGGCCCTGGGCCACGTCCGCGGCGGTGCCGTGGAGCGTGCGGTCGGTCCATTCCTCGAGGATCGCGCGTTCGTGGTCGTTGGCCGGGTAGGCCGCGACCTCGTCCGGTGGCAGCATGGCAAAGGGCTTGCGCTGGAACATGCGCATCATCGCCATCGCCGTGGACGTGGACTGGCGGCGCGCCTCGGCCGGGTCGTTGTCGGCGATCGCGCCCACGCTGACCAGGCTGTAGGGCTGGTCCAGCAACGCCGAGGGCCGGAAGTTCTCGCGGTACAGCCGCATGGCCGTGACGACGTCGGCGCTGCCGAACTGCAGGGCGAAGGCGTAAGGGCGGCCGAGCTGGCCCGCCAGCTGCGCCGAGTACGGGGAGGAACCCAGGATCCAGACCTCGGGATTCGTCTCGGGCCGCGGCACCCGGTTCTGTTCCGCCAGCCAGGGGCCCGGCACGGCGTGGACGTCCCGGTACGGGTGCCCCTGCGGGAAGTCGTCCTCGATGAAGCCGAGCAGTTCCAGCACCTGCTGGGGGAAGTCGTCGTTGGCGTTGTGGCGCCGCCGCAGTGCCGCCGCCGTCTGCCCGTCGGTTCCCGGCGCGCGGCCCAGGCCGAGGTCGATGCGCCCCGGGGCGAGCGACTCGAGCATGCCGAACTGCTCGGCGATCACCAAGGGTGAGTGGTTGGGCAGCATGACGCCACCGGCCCCGAGCCGGATACGCTGCGTCTCGCCGGTCAGGCGGGCCACCATCAGCTGGGGCGAGGAGGTCACGGCACCGGGCATGGCGTGGTGCTCGGACATCCAGAAGCGCTCGAGGCCGCGCTTCTCGGCCAACTGCGCCAGTGCGATGATCTCCTCGAAGGTCTCCTGCGCCGTCTGCCCGACACCGGTGATGGCATTGTCGAGCACCGAAAGGACGAAGGGCGCGTTGCCCAGGGGGCGTGACTGGTTCATGGGTTCTCTCTCAATTATCACGGAAGAAGTATCAGATAGGCGTGATAGTCAGCCTACCGGCTTATCACGGGAAAATACAGCTGGTAACATGAGATCCATGTCAAGGATCCCGCTTCCCCCCGCGCCCGGCGCCGACGACCACCCGAGCCTCGCCCTGGTCAATAGCGTCGTGAGCCTTCCCGGCGGACGCGTGGCGGACGACCTGGGGAGCCCGGCCGAAGCCACCGCGTGGCTCGTCGGACAGCGACTGGTTCCGGCCGAAACCGCCCTGCTGGCCTATTGCCAGGACCAGCTGACGAAGTTGCGCGGAAATTTGCGCACCCTCTTCACCGCCCAGGTGGCGGGCGGCGCTCCGGCGTCGGAGGCAGTGGAGAGCGTGAACCAGGCGTTGGTGAAGGTGCCCAGCGCACCGCTGCTGCAGTATGACACCGGCAGCGGACTGCGCAGGGTCCTGCGACATCCCGTGACCCAACTGGTCGAACACGCCATGGCCCAGATCGCGGAGGACGCGGCCGCCTTGCTGACCGGCGGCCAGGCCGAGCTGATCGCACAATGCGAGGCCAGCTCCTGCGACCGGTTCCTGCTGCGGACGCACGCCCGGCGCTGCTGGTGCTCCACCCGCTGCGGCGACCGCGTGCGCGCGGCCCGGGCATACGCCCGCAAGCTGGGGCGGGCCCAGGCCGGCTGATCCCAGGCCCTCGTCGGGCGGCACCAGCGCCTGGGCGCCGGTATCCCTCAGGGTAAACCCGTACGCCGAAAGAGTGACTGTCGATTCCGTGAAGATCATCCGCTTGGGCGGCGACCGCGGAGGCGATCCTCCGTAACGTTGAAGACATGATCACAGCAACGGCACTGACCAAGAACTATGGCACCAAGCGTGCGGTGGACGGGATCGCCTTTACCGTCCAGCCAGGCAAGGTCACTGGATTCCTCGGCCCGAACGGCGCGGGAAAATCCACCACCATGCGCATGATCGTCGGCCTCGACCGGCCGACCTTCGGCAGCGTGAGCGTGAACGGCCGCAGGTACGCCGAACACCATGCGCCGTTGCGCGAGGTCGGCGCCCTGCTCGAAGCCAAGTCCGTCCACCGGTCGCGCAGCGCGCGCACCCACCTGCGGGCCCTTGCCGCGACCCACTCGATCCCCAATACCCGCGTCGACGAGGTCATCGAGCTCACCGGACTCGGTTCCGTCGCGACCAAGAAGGTCGGCGGCTTTTCCCTGGGGATGGGCCAGCGCCTGGGCATCGCCGTGGCACTGCTGGGCGACCCGCAGACGCTGATCCTCGATGAACCGGTCAATGGCCTGGACCCGGAGGGCGTGCTGTGGGTCCGGAACCTCGCCCGCCACCAAGCGGCACAGGGCAAGACGGTGTTCATCTCCTCGCACCTGATGAGCGAGATGGCGTTGACCGCCGACCACCTCATCGTCATCGGCCGCGGCCGGATCCTCGCCGATGCCCCGATCGAGCAAATCATTGACGGGGCGAATGTGCCCACCTGCAAGGTCAAGACCGATTCGGCCGAGGACCTGATGAATGCGTTGGCCGCGCAGGACGTTCACCTGACCCGAGTCGATGCGCAAACCATCCAGGTCGTCGGACTCGATGGCCGGGCAATTGCAACGCGCGCGATGGAATTGCAGATCCTGCTCCACGAGCTGACGCCCATCCAGCAGTCCCTCGAAGCCGCCTACATGGCGCTGACGCAGGACGAGGTCGAGTACCACTCCCACCTTGGCAACGAGCTTGCCGCCGCGACCACCGGAAAGCAGGACCAGCCATGAGCACCACGACCATGAAACGACCACGTACCGCCGCACCCGGTGCCGCCGGTGGCGGAAAGCTCAGCTTCGCCGGCGTTTTGCGCAGCGAGTTCATCAAGTTCTTCTCGCTGCCCTCCACGCTGATCCTGGTCATGGCCACCTTCGTGGCCATGACGGGGATCGCCGCGCTCGGCACCTGGGGCGTCGGTGCATCCCTGGAGGCCATGGCGTCCGAACCGGAAATGGCGGCGCAGATGGGGGACATGAATGTCCTTGCCGCCTCATTGCCTGTCAGCGGGCTGATGGTTGCCCAGTTGATCATCGGCGCACTCGCCGTCATGGTGATGAGTTCCGAGTTCGCGACGGGCTCGGCCCGTTCCACCTTCGTGGCGACTCCCACGCGGCAGCCGGTGTTCTGGGCCAAGGCCCTGATGGTCACCATCGTTTCGGCACTCGTCGCGCTGGCATCGATCCTGTCCGCTTTCCTGGTCACCAAGCCGATCGCCGACAACTACAACCTTCCGCTGGACTTCGCCTCCGAGGCCTTCGTACGCAACCTCTGGTTCGGGGTGCTCTACGTCGTGATGGTCTCGCTGATCGGCCTGGCCTTGGGTGCGATGCTGAGGAATTCCGCCGGCGGCATCGTGGTGCTTGCAGCCCTCTTCTTCGTGCTTCCCATCACCGTCGACGGGCTCTCAGGCATGGTGGAATGGCTGGCCGATGCCGCTCGATTCCTCCCCGACCACGCCGGAACCGCGCTGATGCAGATCCCAGGCGCCGAAGGGGCCCTGGAGACCTGGGCCGCCGGCCTCGTGGTCGGTGCCTGGATCGCCATCCCGCTGGCCGCCGCCGCAATGTTGCTACAGCGCCGCGATATCTAGAACCGGCCATTGGTCGATAGGCTCAGGGACATGAGTGAAAACACGGCGCCGCTCGACTCCGGGGACCCGGAGTCGAGCCTTGCCGAGATCTCGGCACAGCGCATCGGACCGCTGCGCGGATTCATGCGCCGCCGGCCGCTACTGGTCGACACCGCCGTGGTGCTGCTGTACCTGCTGCTGACCGGGCCGAGCCTGGCCGAAGCGGCGCTGGCGTCCCACTGGCCAACCCTCGGGTTGCTCGCGCTCACCGGCGCCTCGCTGTTCTTCCGTCGCAGCCGGCCCATGTTCGTGCTGATCGTGGTGGTGCTCTTCGAGACCGTCGCGACCCTGCTCGACTCCTCGTATTTCGGCGGCAGCGCCGGGCTGTGGATCGCACTGTATGCGGCATCCACCAAATATGCCGCCCGGCGCATGTTCGCGCTCACCGCACTGATCACCGCCCTGCAGGGGCTGGTTTTCGTCACGCTGGGGCTGCCGTCCATGTTCACCGATTCCCCGGAGGACCAGGCTGCCCTGGCCGAAATCGGCGGACGCACCCTGACGATCACGCTGTCCCTGGCGTTCCTGCTGGGCACCAACGCCGCGGCGGTGGCCATCGGCGCGGCGGTGCGCAACAACCGGCTGCACGAGGCCGAGCTGGACAACTGGGCCAAGCGGGTCCAGACCCTGGCCCAGGTGCGCGAACGCACCCGCATTGCCCGCGAGATGCACGACGTGGTCGCGCATTCGCTTTCGGTGATGATCGCGCTGTCCGACGGTGCAGCGGTGGTGCTCAAGCGCGACCCGGCGCGGGCCGGGGAGGTTCTGGGCGAGCTCTCCGGCACCGGGCGCCGCGCCCTGGCCGACATGCGGCGGGTCATCGGGGTGCTGCGCACCGGGGACGGGGTCTCGCTGGAACCGCAGCCCGCCGGCGGATCCCTCGAAGAGATGCTGGCAGGCTTCCAGGTGGCCGGCCTGCCGCTGCGCTACACCCAGTCCGGTCCAGCCCTGCCGGACGACGCGACCTTCCAGCTCACCGTCCACCGCATCATCCAGGAATCCCTGACCAATGTGCTGCGCTATGGGCGCAACGTGAGCGCGGTGGAGGTCACCGTGCACCGGCTGCGCGACGATGTCACGGTGCGGATCCACGACGACGGCACGCAGCAGGAAGCGCGTCGCGAGATGATCGGATCGGCCCAGGGCATCCGCGGCATGAAGGAGCGCGCAGCGCTCTTCGATGGCACGCTGCACGCCGGGCCCGCATCCCGCGGCGGCTGGTCGGTCGTGGCCAGGCTCAAACTGCCGCACCAGACCCCATGTCCCGGGGACCCCGCGACGTCCCAGGCCAAGCGCCCGACCCCCAAGTCCCAACACCAAGGAACGTGAGAACAACACCCATGTCCGAAACCACTTCCACATCCTCCGCCCGCATCGGGGTGCTGCTGGTCGATGACCAGCCGCTGCTGCGCATGGGCTTCCGGCTCATCCTTGAGGGCGAGGACGACCTCGAGATCCTCGGGGAGGCCTCCGACGGGGCCGACGGCGTGCGGCAGGCCATCAAGCTGAAGCCCGACGTGGTGCTCATGGACGTGCGCATGCCCACCATGGACGGCATCGAGGCCACCGCCCGCATCGTGCGTGAACTGCCCGAGGCGAAGATCATCATCCTGACCACCTTCGACCTGGACGAATACGCCTTTTCCGGGCTTCAGGCCGGGGCCAGCGCCTTCCTGCTCAAGGACGTGGCACCCGAGGAGCTGGTGAATGCGGTGCGCCTGGTGGCCTCCGGCGACGCGGTGGTCGCCCCCCGGGTCACCGCCAGGCTGCTGGAGACCTACGTGCGCGACGGCGCCCCGAACCGTTCCAGCGCCCCGGCACCGGAACGCGACCCGCTGCTGGGGGACCTGACCCCGCGCGAGCTGGAGGTGCTTGGGGCCATGGCCGAGGGGCTGTCCAACGCCGAGATCGCGCACCGCTTCTTCCTTTCCGAGGCCACGGTGAAGACCCACGTGCGCAGGATCCTGACCAAGCTGCACCTGCGTGACCGCGTGCAGGCCGTGGTCTACGCCTACGAGACCGGGCTGGTCATCCCCAGCCAGGGCCTGGACTACTAAGGACAAGCGACCATGAACTCGGAATTCCTGCGCAGCCCCTGGCTGCTGCTGGCCGTGGTGCTGGGGGTCCTCGGGGCCTTCCTGCTCACGCTCTTCGCCCTGCCCGTTCCCGGTTGGGCTAGCATCGTCCTTGGGGTCGGCGCCCTCGTTGTGGCACTGCTCCGCACCCGCACCTAGGGTGCCCCGGCCGCCCACCCCGGTCCGGCCCGCGCACCACACCCGCACGCCCACGAGTCCAAGGGAACCTTGAATGTCCAGCGCAGCCATCGAGCACATCAACGACCTGTCCGCCTTCGTCGCCGCCTCGCCGTCCTCCTTCCATGCCGCCGCCGAGGCGGCGCGCCGGCTGGCCGCGGCCGGCTTCACCGAGCTCTCGGAGTCCGAGGCCTGGGAGCCGGGCCCCGGCGGGCACTACGTGCAGCGCGACGGGGCGATCATCGCCTGGGTGCAGCCCGTCGACGCCACCGCAACCACCGGTTTCCACATCGTGGGCTCACACACCGATTCGCCCTCCTTCAAGCTGAAGCCCAAGCCCACCACCGGGGCCCACGGATGGCTGCAGGCGGGAGTGGAGGTCTACGGCGGCCCGCTGCTGAATTCCTGGCTGGACCGTGAGTTGCTGCTCGCCGGACGCCTGGTGCTGCTTGACGGAACCGAGGCGCTGGCGCGCACCGCCCCGATGCTGCGCTTCCCGCAGTTGGCCATCCACCTGGACCGGGCCGTGAACGACGGTCTCACCCTGGACAAACAACAGCACATGAACCCGGTGTGGGGGATCGGGAACCCGGCAGAGGCCGACGTGCTGGCGGTGCTGGCCGAATCGGCCGGCGTGGATGCGGCGGAAATCGGCGGCTACGACGTGGTGGTCGCCGATGCGCAGCGCGGCGAGGTCTTCGGGGGCTCCAATGAGTTCTTCGCTTCCGGGCGCCTGGACAACCTCTCCTCCGTGCACGCCTCGCTCACCGCCCTGGTGCACCACGCGGCCGCGGGCACCGGCGAACACATCGCCGTGCTCGCCGCCTTCGACCACGAGGAGATCGGCTCGGCCTCCCGTTCCGGGGCATCCGGCCCGTTCCTAGCCGACATGCTCGAGCGCATCGGGCACGGACTGGGCGCCGACACCCAGGACCGCAACCGCGCCTACTCCGACTCGGTCTGCCTCTCGGCCGATGCCGGGCACTCGGTGCACCCGAACTACCCGGGACGCCACGATCCGGCCAACCGCCCGCTGCTGGGGGCCGGTCCGCTGCTGAAGATCAACGCCAACCAGCGCTACGCCACCGACGCGGTGGGAGCCGCGCTCTTCGCCAGGTTGTGCGCGCAGGCAGATGTCCCGTACCAGGAATTCGTGTCCAACAACCAGATGCCGTGCGGGTCGACCATCGGCCCGCTGACCGCCACCAGGCTGGGCATCCGCACGGTGGATGTGGGGATCCCGTTGCTGTCGATGCACTCGGCGCGCGAGATGTGCGGCGTGGCCGATCCGCTGCGCCTGGCGAAAATCTCCGAGGCGTTCTTCGCAGCCTGAGAGTTCGCCGGGAAACGCGCGGTTAACACCGGGTGGTTACCCGCTGTTAACCGGTCCGTGCTTTGCTCGCGGACATGATTGCCGAGCCGAAGCCACCACGCCGTTTCCTGCCCGAGGTCCAGTCGCTGCGCGCCGTGGCCGTGCTGCTGGTCGTGGCCTACCACCTCGAACCACGCCTGGTCCCGGGCGGTTTCATCGGCGTCGACGTGTTTTTCGCGATCTCCGGTTTCCTGATCACCGGGCACCTGCTGCGCGAGGTCCGCAAGACCGGCCGCATTGACCTGCCGGGCTTCTGGGCGGCCCGGGTCCGGCGGATCCTGCCCGCCGCGTTCGCGGTGATCCTCGCGGTGCTGGCTGCCACCATGGCCTTCCTGCCGGCCACGCAGTGGAAGACCGTGGGCACCGCGGCCCTTGCCTCGGCATTCTCGGTGGAGAACTGGGTGCTGGCCGCCGACGCCGTGGACTACCTTGCCGCCGATGCAGAGCCCACCGCGCTGCAACATTTCTGGTCCCTGGGGGTGGAGGAGCAGTTCTACCTCGTCTGGCCGTTGCTGGTGCTGCTGGCCGTATGGGTGGCCCGGTCCCTGCGTGGCATCGGGGCCCGGGAACGCGTCGGCCGCCGGGAAACCAGCGGCGGCCTTCCCCGCACCGCTCTCCTGCTGGTCTTCGGCATCGTCATCATCGCCTCGCTGGCCTACTCGATGGGGCTGGTGGGTTCGGGAAATCCTGCGGCCTACTTCATCACCCCCGCCCGCGTCTGGGAAATGGCCGCCGGTGGCCTGTTGGCGCTGCTGCTCGCCCCGCCCGAACCCGGGCTGGCGGCACGCGGCGCTCGATGGCTCGATGTCCCCGGCGTGCGGACGACGCTGGCCTGGGGCGGCTTTGCAGCCATCGCGGCGGCAGCCTTCGGTTTCGATGCCGGCACACCCTTCCCTGGGCTGTCGGCAGCGCTGCCGGTCGCCGGAACCCT
The DNA here is from genome assembly GCF_025847175.2 of Paeniglutamicibacter sp. ZC-3. NCBI lineage: Bacteria > Bacillati > Actinomycetota > Actinomycetes > Micrococcales > Micrococcaceae > Paeniglutamicibacter > Paeniglutamicibacter sp. ZC-3. Next base: position 73,180 of record NZ_JAOYTG010000018.1, read on the forward strand.
GGCGGTGATCCTGGCCGGCCAGACCAGTGGAGTCCTGGCCCCGCAAAAACTCCTGGAACTGCCCGCGGTGCAATGGGTGGGCAACGTGTCCTACTCGCTGTACCTCTGGCACTGGCCTGCGCTCACCTTCTTCCTGTTCTTCGCCGAGGACGAGCCGGGACCCGCCCAGAGCATCGGGTTGCTGGTCCTTTCGCTGCTGCTTGCAGGTGCCAGCCACCGCTGGATCGAAACCCCGGTGCGGACCCTGGCCCCGCTCGCCGCCTCGAACTGGCGTGCACTGGGTGCCGGTGCGGCCGCCCTGGTCCTGGTCGCGGCACTCGCGGTGGCCCCCGGGACGCTGGCCGAGCGCGAGATCGCAGCACAGGAACGCGCTGTCGCCACCCTGCTGGCCGCCCCTCCGGCAGGGTTTGGCGCGGCGTCGGTCCCGGCCGGTGCCCCCGCCTACCTGGAGGGCCAAAAACAGATCGTCCCGGTCCCCGCCGACGCAGAGCACGACCTGCCCGACCTGGGAGAGTGCGTGCAAAAACCGAAGTCACCTATCACCGTCGAATGCGCCAAGGGCGCCAAGGACGGATCCCTGACCGTGGCCCTGGTGGGCGACTCGCATGCCACGCATTGGTACCGGGCGATGGAAGAGACCGCCAAGGAGCAGGGCTGGACACTGCTGACCTACCTGAAGAACTCCTGCCCGTTCAACGCCACCAAGCGCACCGCCGAGGCCGACGGCAGCATTTCCTGCCACCAGGCAAACGAGGACACGCTGGAGCGCATCCTGGAACGCGGGGACGTGGACGCGGTGTTGACCAGCCACTGGGCCGGGGCCACCTTCGAAAAGGGGGCCGCAGAGGGTTTCGCCGAGTATTGGGGCAAGCTCGAGGACGCCGGCATCCGGGTCTACCCGATCATCGACACCCCGCGACCCGGAACGAAGTCCTATGCACGGGACTGCGTGGCGCAGAACCCGGACGAACTTGCCACCTGCGGCGCCCCGGTGTCCGAGGCCTTTGAGGCCAATGACTACACGCTGGCGGCGGCCGGGTTGGAGCCACGCGCGGGGGTGCTGGATTTTTCCGACCAGTTCTGCGCTGACGGATTCTGCCCCGCCGTCATCGGGAACGTGTTGGTATACAGGGACAAGCACCATGTCTCTGACACCTATGTACGGACGCTGGCCCCGGTCTTCGGCGAACGGCTTGAGGCGTTGCTTCGCGCTGACGGGCTTATCGACCCCGCGCGGTGAGCCCGCGTGATGCACCGCACCCGGCGTAGTCGGGCGCGGCAGTGATTTTCCGCTAGAATGGTTGAGGCTGTTTCTGCCGCGCCCGGCAATCGGGTTGTGGCGACAGCAAATGCAAAGAACCTCCTGTTGCGGAAATGCCGTGACCGTTTAGCCCAAAGGAGGTGGGTTCACATGCGTGCTTATGAATTGATGGTGCTGATCGACCCCGAGGTCGACGAGCGAACCGTTGAACCAACCCTCGGTAAGTTCCTCGATGTTGTCCGTAACGATGGTGGAACCATCGAGAACGTTGACATCTGGGGCCGTCGCCGCCTGGCCTACGACATTCAGAAGAAGAATGAGGCCATTTACGCGGTAGTTAACTTCACCGCCACCCCCGCTACTTCCGCAGAGCTTGATCGCCAGCTGGGCCTCAATGAGACCATCATGCGCACCAAGATCACCCGCCCGGAAGAGGCAAAGGTCGTTGCAGAGTAATTCTGCTCTTCGATCTTCGTAGAACAACACTTTAGGAGGCTCCAATGGCAGGCGAGACAGTCATTACGGTTATTGGTAATTTAACCGCTGACCCGGAACTGCGTTTCACCCCGTCAGGATCGGCAGTGGCGAACTTCACCATTGCTTCGACCCCGCGAACCTTCGACCGCCAGACCAATGAATGGAAGGACGGCGACACGCTGTTCCTCCGTGCGTCGGTGTGGCGTGAGGCTGCCGAAAACGTCGCCGAGACGTTGACCAAGGGCATGCGCGTCATCGCCCAGGGCCGCCTCAAGTCGCGTTCCTACGAAACCAAGGAAGGCGAAAAGCGTAACGTCACCGAGCTTGAGGTCGATGAAATCGGCCCGTCGCTGCGTTACGCTTCCGCAAAGGTCACCCGCACCCAGCGCTCCGGCGCCGGCGGTGGTGGTGGCTTTGGTGGCCAGCAGAACGCAGGCGCAAATGCCGGCGGCTTCAGCGGTGGCAACCAGGGCGGCGGCGGTGGATTCGGTGGCGGCAACGCTGGCGGAAACTCCGGCGGCGGCTGGAATGCACCGGCGAACGATCCATGGGGTGCTCCTGCCGGAGGAAACAACGGCGGATGGGGCAACCCGGGTTCCGACGAACCACCCTTCTAAACAAAATTATTCACCATCCCGCAGAAAATTCTGCGGGCTCCACCTGATAAAGGAGCTCCACGATGGCTAAGGCTGAACTCCGTAAGCCCAAACCAAAGTCCAACCCCTTGAAGGCCGCTGACATCACTGTCATCGACTACAAGGACGTAGCATTGCTGCGCAAGTTCATTTCCGATCGCGGAAAGATCCGTGCCCGTCGCGTTACCGGTGTTTCCGTACAGGAACAGCGCAAGATCGCACAGGCCATCAAGAACGCGCGTGAAGTAGCCTTGCTGCCTTACTCCGGCGCTGGCCGCGGCTAAGGAAGGTATACCAACATGGCAAAGCTCATTCTGACCCACGAAGTTACCGGCCTCGGTGCCGCAGGCGACATCGTTGAGGTGAAGGACGGTTACGCACGTAACTACCTTCTCCCGCGCGCCTTTGGCATCACCTGGACCAAGGGCGGTGAGAAGCAGGTTGAGTCGATCAAGGCCGCCCGTGCTGCTCGCGCCGTTGCTTCCCTGGAAGACGCCAAGGCACTTGCCGCTTCGCTTTCCGCCAAGCCGGTCAAGCTGACCGTCAAGGCCGGCGCTACCGGTCGCCTCTTCGGCACCGTGAAGACCGACGACATCGCCAAGGCTGTTGCAGCCGCCGGCGTTGGCGCGATCGACAAGCGCAACATCGAGATCAACGACCACATCAAGTCGACGGGTAACTACACCGCGACCGTGCGTCTGCACACCGATGTCTCCGCAACCGTTTCACTGCAGGTTGTTGCCGCAAAGAAGTAATTCCTTGTGCACCCGCCGTCTTGTGTGACGGCAAACCACTGTGGACCCCGCCCTCGGCGGGGTCCGCAGTGGTTTAAGGCCTCCTCTGGTGCATCGGGTCTGGCGCCGGGCGTTCCCGTCGAGTAGCTTGGCCAAATGGGGCAGTGCCCTCCTGGATGGACTGCCACGTCGAATCCCGGGAAAGGGTAGCCAAACAAGCGAGAAGGCGCGGTCATGAAGCTGGTATTAACGGAGTTTGTGAGTCTCGACGGGGTGTCGCAAGGCCCCGGGTCTCCCGAGGAAGACACCACCGACGGATTCACCCAGGGCGGATGGTTCGTCCCGCACATGGACGAGGCCTTTATCGAACAGGCCGCGCAATGGCTCGGCGAAGCGGACGGGCTGCTGCTTGGCCGCCGCACCTATGAGGCATTTGCCAGGGACTGGCCGCAAATCACCGACCCGGACGACCCCTTCACGGTGCTCATGAACTCCCTGCCCAAGTACGTGGCCTCGCAAACGCTTGGCGAGGGAACCTGGGATCCAACCATCGTCCTCTCCGGTGACGTGGCGGCCCGGGTTGCCGACCTCAAGGCGCGCCCCGGCAGGGAGCTGCAGATCCACGGGAGCGCCAGGCTTGCCGCTTCATTGCTCGCCGAGGGGCTGATTGACGAGCTGCGACTGGTGGTGGCGCCGGTGGTCCTTGGCCATGGAAGGCGACTCTTCCCGCAGGGAGGCGCACCCACAGGACTTCGGCTCTCCAGCACCACGAGCACCCCGGGCGGGCTTGCCATCCTGGTCTACGAACGCACCGGCGATGCGTCCTATGCGACTTATACGGGAGTTTCGGACCTCTCGTAGGTGGAAGAGGTGCCGGCCACCGCGTTTGTGGCACGTATGCCAACCATAATTCCGGGCTATGTCATCGTCTTCTTCGGCCCCAGAGCTGTCGTCCACGCGTTCGGGAACGAATGCGGGCGTCTCGGGCAACTTTGGTACCAACGAGGCAAATGATCGCACAATCTTCGATTCTTACTCTTCGTGACTTCGTATGTCGAAACAAACTTTGACGAGACGTAATTATTTCTTCTAACGTTAGTGAAGAATCAAGAGTGTCAACGCAAGGCCCTGGCCCGTTGGCCGGCAACCCTCTCACGGTAGTGGGGTGCTCCAGGTGATGATTCGGCCTACCGGAACCCCGGAGGCAAGTACCGCACACCTCGTTGGTTGGCGCGTGTGTAGCACGCACCGCGATGGTGGGCCGAAGCCGAAGGATTGAGCACCATGACACTCACCTCTGACCTCACCCCCGACACCCTGCGCAACGTCTTTGCCCAGCATCCATCCGGCATTGCCGCACTCTGCGCCATCGTTGACGGGCAACCGCAGGGAATCATTGCCTCGTCCTTTACGGTTGGCGTCTCCATGGATCCGCCGCTGGTGATGTTTGCTGTCCAGAACACCTCGAAGACCTGGCCGTTGGTGCGCACCAACGGGCGGATCGGGGTTTCAGTGCTCAGCGAAAAGAACGAGGGCGTGTGCCGGCAGATCGCCTCAAAGTCGGGGGACAGGTTCGCCGGGCTACGTCTTGATTCGACCGATGAGGGTGCGCTGTTCCTGCATGACGCCACCCTGTGGCTCGATTGCTCCGTCGAGCAAGAGGTTCCTGCAGGCGACCACCATGTGGTGCTGCTACGCGTGCACGGCCACCAGACGCACGACAACGCCCACTCACCGCTGGTGTTCCACGGTTCGGCATTCCGTCGCCTGGATGCAGAACAGCTGGTCTCCTAGGGAACCTGAAATGCGAGGGCTCAGCCTCCGTGGTACCGAATCCATGATTCGACGCCACGGGGACTGAGCCCTTTGCCTTTGCCAACACGTTTTACTAAGACGAGTGGTGCACCACGCCAGTCATGTACCGGTAGCCGTCACGGGCAAGCCGGGTGAGTACGTCCAGGTCGACGTCGGCAAGCTTGTTCACATAGAGGCACGATGCCCCGCGTTTGCACTTGCCCAATTTCTCCAATAGGGGGCCGGCGGTCGGTGCAATGGTCAGCCCGTAGAGGGCAAGGTTCGCCGCCCTCGGGGAGAAACCGATGGCGCTGGCATCCCCTTCGCGCCCCGATTCGTACTTGTAGTGGTAGCTTCCGAACCCAACGATTGTCGGACCCCACATAACCGCGGGCTCTCCGCTGACCTCTTCCATCATCCGGAGCAAGACCTCGGCATCTGCGCGCCTGGTCGGATGTGACACTGCCGATATGAATTGAGCCGGGTCAACGGCTGTCGGGGCGGTCTTGTTGGCGCTCATGCGCCCCAGTATGTCAGTCGTTGGTGATCTCCATCAATCCCCGCTATCCCCAGATCCGCGGGAAGTCCCGGCGTGTCTGTGGATAGCTTGTGGGTAACTATGAAATGGTCGCCAATCCAAGCCCGGAATCCCGGGGTTTTTGTGTGTATAACCGACTTTTCCGCGTGTGGAGGATGTGGATAAATACTTTGTATCCACAGGACCTGATCTACATAATGCCTAGTCAAATCGTTATTCTGAGGAGAAAATTGGTGTAATCCACAACGTTCTCCCCAGACTGTGCACACAACACGCCGCAAGGTTCACAGGTTATCCACACGGCCTGTGGATAACCGTGTTGGGTTTGTGGGAAAAGAGGTCTATGGTGACAGTGTTCCCCACCTATTTCCACAGGTTCGCGGTGCCCTACGGCACGTGTGAGTTTGAACCTAACGAATCGTCCGTGCTCCTTGAGACACTGAATAGGTAATGATGCGGAAAACTTGGGAACCCGCGCAGCTTGAAGGGAAAAACCCGTGTCGCTAGCCAGCACCGAAACCAGCTCCGATTCACATGGATCGGACTATGGACGCACCCCGCCGCAGGACCTCGTAGCCGAGCAAAGCGTACTGGGCGGCATGATGCTGTCCAAGGATGCCATCGCGGACTGTGTGGAGGTGCTGCGGGGACTGGACTTCTATCGCCCGGCGCACGAGGCCATCTACGAGGCCATCATCGACCTCTACGGCCGCGGTGAGCCGGCCGACGCCGTGACAGTCTCGGACCTTTTGACCAAGCGCGGCGAGATCACCCGGATTGGCGGCCCGGCCTACCTGCACACGCTCATCCAGTCAGTGCCCACCGCTGCCAACGCCGGCTTCTATGCCGAGATCGTTCGCGAACGTGCGGTCCTGCGCCGCCTGGTTGATGCCGGTACCAAGATCGTGCAGCTCGGATACTCGCAGGACGGCGAAGTCGACGCCATTGTGAACGAGGCCCAGGCCGAGGTCTACAAGGTCGCCGAACGCCGGACTGCCGAAGACTATGTCCCGCTGCGCGACATCATCGAGGGCACCGTCGATGAAATCGAATCCGCCGGCAGCCGCGGCGAGGGCGTGATCGGTGTTCCCACCGGAATCTTCGAACTCGACGAGTTGACCCAGGGACTGCACGGCGGCCAGATGATCGTTATTGCTGCACGTCCCGCGGTGGGCAAGTCGACCTTCGCACTGGATTTTGCCAGGTCAGCGTCCATTAAGAACAACATGACCTCCGTTTTCTTCTCCCTGGAAATGGGACGCAACGAAATCGCCATGCGCCTGCTGTCGGCCGAGGCGAGCATCGCGCTGCAGAACCTGCGCAAGGGTACGATCCAGGACGAAGAATGGTCGAAGATCGCCACCACGATGGGCAGGCTCAACGACGCTCCGCTGTTCATCGACGATTCGCCGAACATGTCGCTGATGGAGATCCGCGCCAAATGCCGCCGGCTTAAGCAGAAGCACGACCTCAAGCTCGTGGTGTTGGACTACCTGCAGCTGATGAGCTCGGGCAAAAAGGTCGAGTCGCGACAGCAGGAAGTCTCCGAATTCTCGCGTGCGCTGAAGCTGTTGGCCAAGGAGCTCGACGTTCCGGTCATCGCTCTGTCGCAGCTGAACCGTGGTTCGGAGCAGCGTACCGACAAGAAGCCGATGATCTCCGACCTCCGCGAGTCCGGTTCCATCGAGCAGGATGCCGATATGGTCATCCTCTTGCACCGTGAGGACATTTACGACAAGGAGTCGGCGCGTGCCGGCGAGGCGGACGTGATCGTGGCCAAGCACCGTAACGGTCCGACCAAGACCATCGTTGTCGCGTTCCAGGGCCACTACTCGCGCTTCAACAACATGGCACAGGACGGCATGGGCTAATTCCCACCGCATGGCGCCCGGCGGGCGGTTGCCCTCCCCGTTTCGGGGCGGAGCAACCGCCCGCTTTCGTTTGGCGTTCCCGAATCGATCCGCCTAGGGCATGTGCGTGGGTCCAGCGCTTGACCGTCGATCATGGGTTGCGCGAAATCGCTGCGTGAATAGTCGTTATGCGATAGCGTGGCGCCATGTTGATGTCCATGCAGGCGTTGATGTGGGGCACCGTCGCCGGGTCTGCGCTGTTGCTCGGTGCCGCCGCGGCCTGGTGGCTGGAGATTCCGCGGAAAATCGTCTCGAGCGTTATGGCGTTCGGCGCGGGAGTCCTGATTTCCGCCCTCGCCTTTGAACTGGTGGTCGAGGCCGAGGAAGTCGGCGGACTGTGGGCCACGGTGATGGGTTTCCTGGCCGGAGCCACCATCTATGTCGGCGCAAACTCCCTGCTGGTGCGGTTCGGAGCCGAACACCGACGCCGGGGCAAGGTCGCCACGAGGGCCGGAAGCCGCGATGGCGCAGCGCCGAACGGGGGAGCTGCGATAGCCCTCGGAGCATTGCTGGACGGCATTCCCGAGTCCATCGTGCTGGGTGTGGGATTGCTTTCCGGCACCGCCGTCAACCCGACCATGCTGGCGGCCATCTTCATTTCCAACGTGCCCGAAGGGCTGGCGAGCACGGCCGACATGAAGCGTGCGGGCAAGGGGCCGAAAGAGATCTTTGCGATCTGGGGGAGTATTGCGCTGCTTTCAGGGCTGGCCGCCATGATCGGCTACCTGGCTCTCGACAACGCCCCGGGCGAGGTCATCGCGGTGGTCACCGCGATCGCAGCGGGCGGCATTCTGGCGATGCTCGCCGACACCATGATCCCCGAGGCCTTCGAGGAACAGCACATGCTCACGGGATTCATTGCTGCGCTTGGTTTCCTCACGGCGCTGATCCTGCATTACGGCGCCTAGGCGCGGGCTTCGGCAAACTCCTTGAAGGCGGTCATCGTCTTCAGGTTTTGCTTCCTGAACATGGAGGCAAAGAGCAATGCCACAATTCGCATGAAACCGGTGAACTCAAAGACATTGTGGGCAACCCAGCGTGTGGCGGTTCCATTGAGATCATGGAATTCGTTCCGGCAGACGTTGTGCACGCCCTTTGCGTCGTAGACGCCGTCGAATGCCTCTGGCAGGTCGCGCCGCGTCACGGTCTCGACCATCTCCATGGTGCCCCTGCCCTGCTTGTAGACCAGCCGGGACGTGGACCCGGGTTGGCCCGGCGTGCCGGTGAGGGCCTCAAAGGAAATAAGCCCCTCCTGCCAGACTTTGAGGTTCTCGAGGTCGTCAAAGAGCTCGATGAAACGTGGTCGGGGGACATTGACGGTGAGCTCCTGGGTGAATTCCATTCCTGAAGCATATCCATGCATTTCAACTGTTTGACCGCCTGAGTGGGCGAGGTTCCGGGTTCCTGGCCTGTCCGCCAGTCCCGCGACCTGCGGGAGGGCATTGCTACGCTGGAGAGATGACCAGCCATCCCTTGCCCAGGATCTCCGCTCCTGCGGCCCGCGCCCTGGAAGGGGCGGGAATCACGACTCTCGAGCAGGCCGCTGCCTACGGCGCCGGTGCGCTCTTGGACCTGCACGGCTTCGGGCCCAAGGGCATCGTAATCCTGCGCGCTGCGCTCACCGAGCTTGGACTCGAACTGGAGGACTGATCCGCAGGCCGCGGCTCATGCCTTCGGCAGGATCGCCAGGTGCTCGGGTGTGGGCTTCACCAGTTCGGCGTCGAACTCGTGGTGCTTGGTCAGGTAGACCTTGATGTACGGGCAAACCGGGACGATCTTGTGGCCCTGTTCCACAGTGTCGGAAAGCGCGGCTGAAGCGAGCTTTCCGGCGAGTCCTTGTCCTGCGTAGGACTCGTCGACCACCGTGTGGAAGAAGACCCGCTCAACACCGCCGGCGGTTTCCAGCTCGCGGTAGTGTGCCGCCCCAATCGCCGTTTCCCTGTCCAGCAGGGCGTAGCGACTGCGTTCGGGCCTGTGCTCGACATGGATTTCGCTCATTCCTTGTTCCTGTCCCTTGGGTGTCATTGGTTTCCAAAAAGTCGGCCGAAGAAGCCCCTGGGCTCGCTGTCGGGGGCATCGATGAACATGGCGCCGAAACCGTCGTAGGTCCCTCCGTGCTTGCCGGTGATGGCGTGCACGTTGCGCAGGGCATGCTCAGCGCTTTCCACGTCGATGGCCTGGTCTCGGTAGACGCGCAGCAGGTATCGGGAATTGGCATCCTGGCCCTCGGTCCGATCGACCTGCCATCCGGCGCGTTCAAAGTGGGCGGCGGCCTCGTTCATCTCGCGCAACGCGCGGAAGGAAACGAAGTGCTCCAACTCGCGCTTGGCATCAAGCTGGTCGCCCAGCGCCGCGCGTTCGGCCAGGGCCCGGCGCAGCTTGGCCAGTTCCTCTTGCAGTGACACGATGCCCACCGGCTCCTTCATCTTGTTGGCGTCTTGCTCAGTCGCGGGGCCGCAACCGCACCGATGGCAGCGCCGGTGCAGGCAGGGCGGCGGGCTCGCCGGCGGGGAAGTCCCCGAAGCGCTTGGTGGAAGCGTCGCCGGATTCTGCACCGATCTCCGCCTGCCACTGCCGGCGGTATTCGACCACTTCATCGTGGGTACGGCCCACGAAGTTCCACCACATGAGGATCTGCTCGTTGAGCGGTTCCCCGCCAATGAGCAGCGCGCGCACCGGCTTCTCTCCCGCGGTGAGGGTGAGCTCCTGGCTCCCTGGCGGAAGGTAGGCCAAATGGTCCACTGGCAGCTCATCGGCCCCCACGGAAAGGGAACCCGAATCCAGCAGCACGCCATGCTCGTGGTGCGCCTTCACCGCCAGCCTGATGCTGGTGCCGGGTTCCAGGCGAATCTCTGCCCCCAGCAATTCGGTATGGGTGGCAACGGGGGATTCGGAGTGTTGGTCGGCTCCGCCGTCGTTGGCCACGGACAGCTCGCCCAGGAAGACGCTGACATACCATCTGTCGCCGACCAGCGGTTCGGGGCGGTAGTGGGCGAAGGTCGGCGGCATGTGCCGCGCGGAATCGGGCAGCGCGACCCACAGCTGGGCACCGTGCAGCGTCGTGGTTTCGGGGGTGGAGAACTCGGAGTGGCTGATCCCGCGGCCAGCGGTCATCAGGTTCACCTCGCCGGGGCGCACCATGGCATGGAAGCCCGCCGAATCGCGATGCTCGATTTCCCCGGTAAACAACCAGGAGACGGTTTGCAGCCCGGTGTGCGGGTGGCGCGGGACCTTCATCCCGCCGGATTCACCCACCGGATCCGGCCCGTAGTGGTCAAGGAAGCACCAGGCGCCGATGAGGCTGCGCTGCTTTTGCGGCAGCGTGCGGCGCACATCCATGGCGCGCGGCCCGCCGAGCGGGACATTGCGCGGGAGAAGCAACTCGATTCCGGCGTGCGCCTCATCCGATCCGCAAACCAACTCGTCAGGGGCAGCCTCGAGGTTACTCATGTCTTCAGCGTAGTGCCGGGGGCGCTTTTCGGCACCCCCGCGACCCGCCCTGCCCCGGGTGCCGCGCCCTGCACCACGGCGCGGGACTCGCGGTGCTTGCCCCGTCGGGCCCGGGTGATCCTCCGCTAGCCGCCAGCCACCGATTGCATAATCAGCACGCTCTGCCCCTCCCGCACCGGCGAGCCCAGGCCCTCAAGGGTGCGGATATTGTCCGGCCCGACGAAGACGTTCACGAAGCGGCGCACCTCGCCGCGTTCGTCGCGCACCCGCCGTCCAAAGAGCGGGTATTTCTCGCCGAGCGCATCCAGGATCCCACCCACCGTGCCGTCCTCGGGCAGCGGGACCTGCAGGCTGCGTTGGCCCTCAAGCGTGGAAGCCAGCACCGAGGGCACTTCGACGGTAATGTCCGTCATTTCCCCGCACCGTTGACCTGGGCGGCCCGGACGCTGAGCACATCGGGCAGGCGTTGGGCCACCGTGACAAAGTGCGCGCCCTCGTCGTTGCTGGCGAAGACCTCTCCGCCGCGGGTGCCGAAGTAGACGCCCACGGTTTCGGGGTGATCGTCCACCGCCGCCGCGTCGCGCAGCACTGCGTTCCAGTCGGCATCGGGCAATCCGGCGTGTTGCTCGTTCCAGGTGTCCCCGGCGTCCGTGGAGTGGAAGACGGAGAGCCTTCCGCCCACCGGGTTGCGTTCCTCGGCGCCCTTGAGCGGAATGGTCCACACGCTGCCGCCGGTGCGCGGGTGGGACAGGAAGACAAAGCCGAATTCCGCCGGTAGGCCATCGGCGATGCTGTTCCATTCATCGCCGGAATCGTCACTCCGGTAAACACCGCCGTGGTTTTGGGCGTAGAGCCGGTTAGGGTTTTCGGCATCCGCGGTGATGTGGTGGACGCACTGGCCGAACTCGGGGAAGGGTTCCGGGAAGAAGTCCGCCTTGATGCCCTTGTTCCGGGGTTCCCAGGAGTCGCCGCCATCGGTGCTGCGATACACCCCGCCGGTGCTCATGGCCGCGTGGACGACGTTTTCGTCCACGGCGTTGGGCACGATGCTGTGCACCGCCGCCCCGCCGAAGCCGGCACCCCATTCGCTGCGGTGTGGGTGGTCCCAGAGGCCGCGGTTCAGTTCGAAGTTCTCCCCGGAGTCCGTGGACTTGAAGACCGAGATCGGTTCGCACCCGGCCCACACGACACCGGGACGATCGGCGGTGTCGGGGCGCAGGTGCCAGACCCGCGCCAGTGCGGTGTCGGTGTCCGTGGGAAACTTGATGGCACCTTGCTCGGGTTCGGACCAGGTTGCGCCGGCGTCGTCGCTGTAGACGACAGTGGGTCCCCAGTGCCAGTCGTTGACCCCGGCCAGGATACGGGTCCTGCCCTCCCGGGTGTCGATGGCCACGGAGGGAACCTCGAGGTTGGCGAAGTGGGGCCCGGTGAGATTCCAGTTTTCGCGGTCTGTGCTTTCGGCCAGCCAGAGGCCCTTCTTGGTCCCGATGGCAAGGATGATGCGTGCGTCGTTGTCCATGACATTTAGTGCAACACCGCGGCGACCCGGATTCAAGGGTTGTGGTGACCCTTAAAAGACCTAGTTGTGGATCGATGTGTTGCCTCACAAGAAAACCTCCTTTTCCTAGGAGCATTTTCGTGTTTTCCTTGTTCGTTCCACGGTATCGGAGCCGTGCGGAAAAAGCTGACATGCCAATGTGGGAAGCTTGGGCAATGATCCCGCAGAGCCCGGACACTGCCCGACTGAGGTTTGCCGTCGCAGCCATGGTCGGCGTCGCCGTCTACGTCCTTGTCGACGTGGTGCTCCAGTTTCTGCCCCCGCACTACAGCGTGGTCAGTGACGCCGAAAGCAACCTGGCGGTTGGTCCGTTCGGGTGGATCATGAATCTGAATTTCCTCGGCCGGGCCGTCACCACCATGTGCGCCATTGCAGCCATGAACCGGGTCGGCCGGGTTTCGAGGCTTCGGCGCACCGGGACTCTGTTCTTGGGTATCGGGGGCCTGTGTTCGGCGGTTTTGGCCTTTTTCCCGACCGATGTTGGCGTCGAGTCCGGCCTGAGTCCGGCGACGGTTGCCGGCACCGTTCATCTCTACGTTGCCGGCACGGGTTTCTTGGCGGCACTGGTCGGAATTTGGGTGCTGACGAAGTGGATGCGTTCGGGCCCTGGGTTTAGAAGTGCCTACCCGACCATCGTCTTTTTTGCGGCACTGGCTACGGCCGGATTCGCGTCACTGGGTTTGACGGCCGTCAGTGGGCAAAATCTGCTCGGGCTTGCCGAGCGGGTCTGCCTGGCCGGAGTCCTCGGATGGGTACTGGTGGTGTGCAATGCCATCAGGCGCTTGTCCCGGCGGAGCGGGCCGATTCCTCCTGCCAGCACGGCGATTTCCGGGCAGGCTCCTCCGTCTGCGGGAACGACGGTCCAGGGTGGACAGCGGAATGTCGGTTCCTAGGGCGCGTCTCCTAATCGTGATTTTTTGATGGCGGTGCTCCAGATGAGCACGGCATGTAGCACGACCGCCGACCGGCACGTCAGCGAGAGCATGTCGTACCGGGTCGCCACGCCGCGCCATTGCTTCAGGGCATTGAAGCTGCGTTCGAGGACAGTCCATCTGCGGCAAAAGTTCCGAGAAACTGATGACCTGATTTGAGCCGGTGTTGCCCAGTCGAAGAATCGAATTCGTGAATTGTTCTGAGAACGTCAACATAGAATTTTTTGCGTTGGTTGTTGTGCCCAGTGAAGCCAGGTGGATAGGGATCAATTATCGAGAGCCTGGGATCGTGGGCACTGTTGATCCAACGTCTAATAGCAGCATTGATATGGTCGTCTCTCATTGAATAGCCCGCGTTTGAGCTGTATCGATTGTTTCCACAATCTTCTTCGTAAGATCGACGGAAGCAGGAATTCCAGCATTCACTGAAGCTCCCGCGCCAAGCAGGACGGTTATGCGCTCTTTGCTGGGATCGTTCATACGAAGGCCCTCTTTCAACGGGACGACTTTGTTCTTTTCCAGATAGCTCTTAGTAATTTGGGCTGGCGGGATAACTCTAGCTCTCGACGCGGAGGGAAAGGCGATCGCGGTTACATCGACCGCTGAACAATCCGGTAAACCGTGCTGCCGACGACCCCGAAGAGCTCGGCGATTTCCGCGCTGGTGTGCTTTCCACTGTGGTGGAGGGCGACGAGGTGTTTTTCCTGGGCGGGGGAGAGCTTGGGCTGCTTGCCGCGGAGCCTGCCCTTGGCCTTGGCCATCTGCATGCCTTCGCGAGTGCGGGCGCGGATGAGGTCGGACTCGAACTCGGCGACCATGGCCAGGACGTTGAACAGGAGCCGGCCGACGGGGTCGGTGGGGTCGTGGACGTTCCCACCCAGCCTCAGCTTGATGTGGCGCTTGGTGAGGTCCTCGACGATGTCGCTCGCGTCGGGCAGGGAGCGGGCGAGGCGGTCGAGCTTGGTGACCACCAGGGTGTCCCCGGCCCGGCAGGCGGCAAGGGCCTGCTGGAGGCCGGGGCGTTCGCGGTTGCGCCCGGTGAGCCCGTGGTCGACGTAGACCAGATCGTCGGGCACGCCGAGTGCCCTGAGCCCGGCTTGTTGGGCGGCGAGGTCTTGTTGGTTCGTGGAGACGCGGGCACACCCGACCAGATGCGATGGCAGGACTTGAGAGTAGCGTTTGCTCCACCTTCACCGGTTACGCATTATCTCGGGCGGGGCTCGTGGGAATCCTACATCCTTGGAATTTCAATGTTTTTTGATGCTGGATTTCTGTTGCTCGAGTGTCGCGCTGGGGGATCCATGGTCGCGGCACCCAATCCGGCTGAATCTGAAGGTGTGCAGGAGGTGCGTATCAGGATAGAGATGTGTATATGCTGTGAAAACGTGGGGTATTTGGCGAATAAGGTCCGCTTCCTTCCGAAAGTGATCCTGGTCTGCTGGATAATCAGTCGAAGTATTTAGGCCGTAGGAAGATACTCCGGCCAGAAAGGAATGATGGACTCTCCAAGCGGCAGTCAATATCACAGTCCAAGCCCTCTGCTGGGCAAGCACGCCCCAGGGATGCATCACGGCAGGGGGTGCAAATAGATGGAGTGGATATCACTGCTTCTGGCCATCATCCTGATCTTCGGATGTGGCCTGTTCGTCGCCGCGGAGTTTTCCCTGATCACGGTCAGCCGAAATGAAGTCAAGGCGGCCGCTGACACCGGTGACAAGCGTGCAGTCGGTGTGCTCAAGGGGATGGGTACCCTCTCGACCCAGCTCTCCGGCGCCCAACTGGGCATCACCCTGACCAACCTGGGCATCGGCTTTCTTGCCGAGCCCGCCATCGCGGCGCTGGTCGTTGGACCACTGCAGTCCGCAGGGATGCCCGAAACGGCGGCTCGATCGATTTCCATCGCGCTGGCGTTGGTCATAGCCACCATCTTGACCATGGTCTTTGGTGAGTTGGTCCCCAAGAACCTCGCCATCGCCAAGCCCTTCGCCACGGCTAAGGCCGTGGTGGGTTTCCAGCGCGGGTTCAGCGTCGTGACCCGGCCCCTTCTGTATTTCTTCAACGGCAACGCCAACTGGATCGTGCGCCGTTTCGGCATCGAGCCAAAGGAAGAGCTGGCATCGGCACGGTCGGCCGAAGAACTGGTGGCATTGGTCGGCCACTCGGCGCGTGAAGGGGTGCTGCCGTCGGAAACGGCGGAAATGCTCCGGCGCACCGTGGCCTTTGGCAACCGCCGTGCACATGATGTCATGACTCCGCGAACCCGGATGGTTTCGGTCACCGCCGACCAATCCGTCGACAGCATCTTGGCCTTGGCCGCCGAATCCGGTCATTCCCGGTTCCCCCTGCTCGATGCCCAGGGTCATCGAGCAGACGGGCTCGTACATATCCGCACCCTCTTGGGGGTGCCCCACGCCCGGCGTTCCACCACCCCGGTGGGCGCATACGCTGAAACAGCTATCCTGGTTCCCGACACCATCGAATTGGATGAGCTGATGGATCAATTGCGCGGCGGCGGCATGCAAATGGCCGTGCTGATCGATGAAACCGGTGATATCGCCGGGCTTATCACCCTCGAGGATCTTGTCGAGGAAATTGTCGGCGAGGTTCGCGACGAGCATGACCCCGAGGAAAACACCGTTCAGATCCTCGCGGAGAACCACTGGCTCCTGGATGCCTCCCTGCGCCCGGATGAGGCCAACGATCTGATCGGCTGCGAGATTCCGGAGAATTCCGACTACGAAACCCTCGCCGGTCTGGTCACCTTGCATCTGGGCCGTTTAGCTTCCAGGGGGGACGCTGTCACGTTGGTCGTACCGGGATTATCCGGCCAACTGCGGAAACAGTTGCTCTTCACTGTCAATGAGGTCCAAGGCGCGCGAATCGCCGCCTTGGACGTGGTGGCCACCGAACTCGATGACCTGGAGGAAACCCGATGAGCGATGTGGTTGGAATCGTTGTCACCCTCGTGCTGCTGGCCGCGAACTTCTACTTTGTGGGAGCAGAATTCGCGTTGATCTCCGCGCGCCGCAGTATCATCGAACCGCAGGCTGAACGCGGGAGCCGCAGCGCCAAGATGGCGTTATGGGCCATCGAAAACGTCTCCCTCGTCATGGCAGGCGCGCAGCTGGGCATCACCGTGTGTTCACTTGCTCTGGGATACGTCACCAAACCGTTGGTGAAGTACGCGGTGGCCGGTCCCTTCGAGGCGATCGGCATCCCGGCCTCGTGGATCGACCCCCTGTCCTATGCGATCGCACTCGCCTTGGTGACCTACCTGCACGTCGTGTTCGCGGAAATGGTGCCCAAGAACATGGCCCTTGCCGGACCCGAACGGATGGCCCTGGTCTTGGGTCCAAGCATGGTGGTCCTGGTGAAGATCCTGCGCCCTGTCCTGTGGCTGATGAACAGCATGGGCAACCTGGTGCTGCGCGGTATGGGCGTTACCCCGAAGGATGAAGTCGCCAGTACCTTCACCCGGGACGAAGTGGCCAGCATGGTCGCCGAATCCCGCGAAGGCGGACTCCTTGACCACCACGATGAACGCCTGCTGATGGGGGCTTTGAGCTTCGATGCCCGGACCATCGGTTCGGTGGCCATCGACTTCGCCCGGGTCCAGACGCTGCCGCGGGATGCATGTGCGGCAGATGTCGAAGTAGCAGCCGCACACGGCTTCTCGCGCTTCCCGTTGACCGATCCCACTGGCGCCCCGGTGGGTTACGTTCACATCAAGGATGTGCTGGGACGGGACCCAGGGGCCCGCATCCTCCCCTTGGAAGACGATGTCGTACGGGACTTGCCCGAATTCATGGCCGACCAATCCGTGCGTCCGGCGTTGCAGGCCATGCAACGCAATGGTGCCCACCTCGCCCTGGTGCGAGACACGGCAACCGGAGCAATCACCGGAATGGTGACCCTGGAAGACATGCTGGAAGAACTAGTCGGGCAGATCCGCCACGACAGCAACACCGCACTCTAGTCACGGCAACGGAGGGGTGGCCATCATTTCGGTGGCCACCCCACTGCATGCTTCCAGCGCCCTTCCCCACCCGCGTCCTGTGGAATCCCGAATACCTGCCCAAAACCGGATCGTGGACTCCCAACTGGCCTGTCGTGAAGGCTCCACAGTCGCCAGGAATTCGCTGGGTAAATCCTGAATCTTGGACTCATGGCATCAACGACCGGTCGGCGATGTTGTAGTCTGATTTGTATCAAGGGGAGTACTCCCGTTCGCGATCGGTCCGTCAATACGTATGCATTGGTGCATCCCGGGCCATCGGTTCTGAACTGATCAGAGCGGAGGAGACCTTGGCGTCATGTCCACGCCATATCCCTTTGGAGTACCCTCATGCAGGTATCGCCCCTGATCTGGATCATCACCATTGCCGTGACGATCGTCTTCTTCGTTTACGAATTCTTCGTCCACGTGCGCAAGCCCCACGAGCCGTCCATCGGTGAATCCGCCCGATGGTCGGTGTTTTACATCAGCCTCGCACTGCTGTTCGGTGTCGGTATCGGCACGCTCTCGGGATGGACATACGGGGGCGAGTACTTCGCCGGTTACCTCACCGAAAAGGCACTGTCGATCGACAACCTCTTTGTTTTCCTGCTGGTCATGGGTGCGTTCGCCGTACCGAAGATCTACCAGCAGAAGGTACTGATGGTAGGCATCATCATCGCGCTGGTACTGCGTGGCATCTTCATTGCCGTCGGCGCGACGCTGATCGAGAACCTGTCCTGGATCTTCTACGTCTTCGGCGCCCTGTTGCTCTTGTTGGCCTACCGGCAGGCATTCTCAAACCACGAAAGCGATCCGGCCAACAACCGGTTCATGCGC